>NZ_VMMZ01000039.1:0-72529 GCF_013277475.1 Streptococcus sp. k-628 | reverse complement strand
CTAGCTTCCTAGTTTGCTCTTTGATTTTCATTGACTATAAGGAGAATTGTAAAAACAAAAATGGGAATTTCATATAAAGTTTATTCTAGGAGTATGTATCTTGACTAAAAATCGTTGTTTAAGTTCTGGGGGTTATGATGAATGTTTTTATAATAATAAAATGCAGCTAGAAGAAAAGTTATTTTAATATAAATCACTCAACATAGCGAGAAGGCGGTTTCCTATATGGAAGTCGTCTTGTTTTCATATTGTCTAAATACGAGATATTTACTATAGATTATGGTTGATTTAAACAGGTGTATAGATTTCTAATATATACTAAGGTGAAATAATATCTTGTAATACATTGCTATGCTCTATGAAAAAAGCAACGATAGCTAATGCACAAGCTCCTATACTTCCACGATGTTTGTTGTAAGGTAAAATTTCAATTTCTATATTACGAGTAAAGGGAACAAAGTGGAGTTGATCTTGGATTTTATCCCTGACTTCATGAGTGAAAGGTTGATAATTAAGCAATTGACTGTTGATATAGATTTTATCAGCAGGATTGATGAGGAGAAGATTTGCAATAGAAGTGGCCAATAAATTGACTCCTTTATCAATTTGTTGGCGTAAAGCAGAGTCGCCTAAGTTGTAAGCTGTTAAAAGG
This sequence comes from Streptococcus sp. k-628, assembly GCF_013277475.1. Classification (NCBI taxonomy): domain Bacteria; kingdom Bacillati; phylum Bacillota; class Bacilli; order Lactobacillales; family Streptococcaceae; genus Streptococcus; species Streptococcus sp. k-628. The sequence continues at coordinate 71,877 of NZ_VMMZ01000039.1, read as the reverse complement.
GTATCTAAATGAATGTCTTTTTCAGTCTTTACAAGGCTTTTTAGTACAGTTAGTTGAGAATTTTTAAATAATAATTGGGCATGTTTGATTAACCAAGCATCCGAAATATATGTTTGTAAACAACCTTTTTTTCCGCATTCACAATATTGCCCATTCAATTCGACAATGGTGTGTCCAATTTCTCCGATATAAGGATTTTTAGAGGCTCCTATTTTTTCTTTTGTGAAAAAGGAAGTGTAAATACCTAATCCAGCGTGTAGGAAAATAAAGTTATCGGGGGTATTGTGTGGATTAAAAAGGTATTGTCCTATAGCCATACAATCGATATTATTTTTTACAATAAAAGGAAAATTGAAATCTTTAATTACATTTAATAAATTAAAAGATTCCCATATGGGGTTGTTTGTAATGATGCTTCCGGAGTCTTTGTTATAATGTCCAGGTATTGATAAGCCAAATCCAAGTAATTTTGTTTCCAAAGGGACATACTCTATAGCTGTTTTTATCATATTGGTAATGGTGGAATTGATTTCTGAAATAGGATAATCTTCATTCAAAATTTCTGTCTCGAAAAGAGTTTTCCCTTGTAAGTCACATAGACTGAGAAAGATACCTAGGACGTTTATTTCAATACCTCCAACAACATAGGGGATATTATCTGTAATAGAAATAGTTTTTCTACGTCTTCCAGATCCGGAAAACTCGCTAAATTCATCACCAGTTTCGTATATGAGGGATTGTTCGCTTAGCTCTTTTATGATGTTAGTCGTTGTTGCTGGAGTAAGTCCTGTTTCATTAACAATATCTGTACGGGATGTTGCTGGATTTCGATATAGAAACTCCAGTATAGTGGCTCTATTGTGTAAAAAGGCTGATTGTTTTGTAATCATTTGTTTCCTCCTTTGGTTTATTTTATATTAAACATAAGAAAAAATCAATTAAAATTATTATTCTATACAAAGAAAAAAATATTGTAAAAACAGCAAAAAATATATTGACAACGCTTTCTGTTAGTGGTATATTTAATTTATAAAAAATAAAAAAAGGAGTTCCGGTGATGAACAATATTTTAACGTTTTTAGAAACGAAAGTCGCTCCGTTTGGTGAAAAAGTTGGCAACCAACGGCATTTGAAAGCTATTCGTGAAGGATTTATGATGGCAATGCCTTTGATTTTAGTCGGCTCTTTATTTCTTATTCTAATCAGTTGGCCTCAAGAGGCTTTTACAAATTGGCTGAATAGTGTTGGATTGCTAAGTATCTTGACAACTATGAATCAGTCAACAGTAGCGATTATCTCCTTGGTCGCTTGTTTCGGTATTGCCTACAGGTTGTCGGAAGGATATGGTACAGATGGTCCGTCGGCAGGGATCATAGCCTTATCCAGTTTTGTATTGATGGCACCTCGTTTTTCGAGTATGGTTTATGATAAAAATGGGGAGCAGGTCAAGCAGTTATTTGGCGGCGCAATACCATTTTCTAGCCTGAATGCATCTTCTTTATTTATGGCGATTACCATTGGATTGGTTACAGCAGAGATTTATCGTATGTTTATCCAGCGCGGAATTACGATAAAAATGCCAAGTGGTGTCCCAGATGTAGTAAGTAAATCATTTTCAGCTCTTTTACCTGGTTTTACTACTTTTGTTTTGTGGGCTCTGGTCTTAAAAGGTCTTGAAGCGGCAGGAGTTGCAGGAGGTCTCAACGGACTTTTAGGTGCAATTGTTGGAACACCGCTTAAGTTAATTGCAGGAACGCTTCCAGGTATGATTCTATGTGTTATTGTAAACTCATTCTTTTGGTTCTGTGGAGTTAATGGGGGACAAGTTTTAAATGCTTTTGTAGACCCAGTTTGGTTACAATTTACTACAGAAAACCAAGAAGCTGTGGCTGCAGGACAAACCCTCCAACACATTATTACATTACCGTTTAAAGATTTATTTGTATTTATTGGTGGCGGTGGAGCGACTATTGGTCTTGCGATTTGTCTCTTCCTATTTAGTAAGAGTCGTGCTAATAAAACATTAGGTAAGCTAGCTATTATACCGTCTATCTTTAATATCAATACAGCTATTCTATTTACGTTTCCAACGGTTTTAAATCCGATTATGCTGATTCCGTTTATTGCTACTCCTACAATCAATGCCTTAATTACCTATGTATCAATGGCTGTAGGATTAGTACCTTATACAACAGGTGTAATCCTTCCGTGGACAATGCCACCGATCATAGGAGGATTCCTTGCGACAGGGGCTAGTTGGCAAGGAGCTGTATTACAAGTTGTTTTAATTTTGGTTTCTGTGGCAATTTATTATCCATTCTTCAAAATTGCAGATAAACGCAATCTTGAAAAAGAAAAAGCTACTGTTGGAGGGGAATAAGATGGTTATCAGAGTATTTGATCAGCAGAAAAATGCTTATTCTAGCTTTGCCTTAGAGGAATTAAGTTACTATATGAATCGGGTCTTTAAGACTGACATAGAACTTGTCGAGGAGAAGGAAGCAGATATTTTTGTAGGATTAGTCAATGAAGAGGATAGAAAAGACCATGTTCTTATCTCATTAGACAAGGGTAAGGGGAGAATTGAGTCTAATACAATTGTAGGTTTACTTATTGGAATTTACCGAATGTTTCATGAATTTGGGGTTGTGTATACTAGACCAGGGCGCGGACATGACTTTGTTCCAGAGTTACGATTTGAAGATTTTTTAGATAAAGAGCTATCTATAGATGAAACAGCCAGTTACTATCATAGGGGAGTATGTATAGAGGGAGCGGATTCATTTGAAAATATACTAGATTTTATTGATTGGCTACCTAAGATTGGAATGAACAGTTTTTTCATCCAGTTTGAAAATCCTTACTCTTTTTTGAAACGTTGGTATGAACATGAGTTTAATCCATACCTAAATAAAGAAAAATTCTCAAATGAATTAGTACAAGAATTGAGTGATAGGTTGGATAAAGAATTGCAAAAAAGAGGTCTTATTCATCATCGTGTTGGTCATGGATGGACAGGTGAGGTTTTAGGTTACTCTTCAAAATTTGGCTGGGAATCAGGTCTTAGTATTTCAGAGGAGAAGAAACCCTATGTCGCTGAAATAAACGGGAAACGAGAATTATTTAATACGGCTCCAATTTTAACCAGTCTGGATTTTTCAAATTCAGATGTGGCGGATAAGATGGTAGAAATTATTACGGATTATGTCAAGAAAAGACCTGATGTGAATTACTTACATGTATGGTTGTCGGATGCTCGTAATAATATCTGTGAATGCGAAAACTGTAGACAAGAATTGGTTTCGGATCAGTATATTCGTATTCTCAATCAATTGGATAGGGCTTTAACGAGTGAGGGATTAGATACAAAGATTTGTTTCCTACTTTATCATGAGTTGTTATGGGCGCCTCAGAAAGAAAAATTAGATAATCCTGAACGCTTTACCATGATGTTTGCACCGATTACAAGAACATTTGAAATGAGTTATGCAGATGTAGATTTTGACAATTCCATACCTACGCCTAAACCTTATATGCGTAATAAAATTATACTTCCGAATTCTCTTGAGGAAAATTTATCTTATCTTTTTGAGTGGCAAAAAACATTTAAAGGAGATAGTTTCGTATATGACTATCCTTTAGGGCGTGCTCATTATGGCGATTTAGGCTATATGAAAATTAGTCAAACTATTTACAGAGATGTATCTTATCTTTCCAACCTACATTTGAACGGTTACATTTCTTGTCAAGAATTACGTGCCGGATTCCCTCATAATTTTCCTAATTATGTCATGGGGCAAATGCTCTGGAAGAAGACAAGAAGTTATGAAGAATTGATTGAAGAATACTTTTCTGCTTTGTATGGGGAAAATTGGCAGTCTGTTGTTGAATATTTAGAAAAATTATCCATTTATTCCTCTTGTGACTATTTTAATGCAATTGGCAGTCGTCAAAATGATGTTTTAGCGAATCATTATTATATAGCTTACAATCTAGCTGATAATTTTTTACCAATTATTGAGGAAAATATTTCTAAATTAGTGAATAGTCAAAAGGATGAATGGAAACAGCTCAGTTATCATCGTGAATATGTTGTTAAGATGGCGAAGGCTTTATATCTTCAAGCAACTGGAAAAACAAGGCAAGCTCAAGATGAGTGGAAAAATGTTTTGAATTATATCCGTGGGCACGAATTACTATTCCAATCTAATTTGGATGTTTATCGTGTAATTGAAGTAGCAAAAAATTACGCTGGTTTCCACTTATAAATCATAAGTATAGAAAATGAACCAAGGTATTCAGAGAAGATTGATCCTAAATATTATGAAATTTAAGGATTTTTAAGATATTTAGGGTCGACTTTCTATTTATATCGTAGCGAAGTCATTTTAATAATGATGTGTAAAAGATGGCTCAAGATTGAGGAGGAAGAAAGATGAAATCAAAAGAAGAAGTAAATATGCTTGGTTTTACAATTGTCGCTTACGCAGGAGATGCAAGGTCAGATTTGATGGATGCTTTGGCGTTTGCGAGAGATGGATATTTTGAACAGGCAAGAGAATTGGTTGAGTCTGCAAACGACTCAATAGTGTCTGCCCATCGAGAACAGACTAATTTATTAGCGGAGGAGGCATCTGGAGATAATTTTGAAGTGAGTTTTATCATGATTCATGGTCAAGATGCCTTGATGACAACGATGCTATTGTATGATCAGGTAAAGTTTTTTATTGATGAATATGAACGAATTCGAAAGATTGAAGAACATATTGGTTTGCAATGAGGATTAGTCATGGAAAATTTACAGGTTAAAGCCTTACCGAAGGAGTTTTTATTAGGAGCTGCTACCGCTGCTTATCAAGTAGAGGGTGCAACTAGGGTAGATGGCAAAGGAATAAACATGTGGGATGTTTATTTGCAAGAAAATAGTCCGTTCTTACCAGATCCAGCTAGTGATTTTTATTATCGTTACGAAGAAGATATAGCCTTGGCGGCAGAACATGGTTTGCAGGCTTTGCGTTTATCTATTTCCTGGGTTCGTATATTTCCTGATATAGATGGGGATGCTAATATATTGGCTGTTCGTTATTACCATAGAGTCTTTCAGTCCTGCTTAAAACATAATGTGATTCCGTTTGTTTCTTTACATCATTTTGATTCGCCTCAGAAAATGTTAGAAACAGGGGATTGGTTGAATAGAGAGAATATTGATCGTTTCATACGATATGCTCGTTTTTGTTTCCAAGAATTTACAGAAGTCAAGCATTGGTTTACAATCAATGAACTGATGTCTCTTGCTGCAGGTCAATATATAGGAGGTCAGTTTCCTCCAAATCACCATTTTCAATTATCTGAAGCAATTCAAGCGAATCATAATATGTTGTTGGCGCATGCTCGTGCAGTCCTCGAATTTCATCAATTAGGGATTGAGGGAAAGGTAGGTTGTATTCATGCTTTAAAGCCAGGCTATCCTATTGATGGGCAAAAAGAAAATATTTTGGCAGCTAAACGGTATGATGTTTATAATAATAAATTTCTATTAGATGGAACTTTTTTGGGCTACTACAGTGATGACACGCTTTTTCACTTAAATCAAATATTGGAAGCTAATAATTCTAGCTTTATTATTGAAGATGGTGATTTAGAAATTATGAAAAGAGCTGCACCTCTTAATACGATGTTTGGGATGAATTATTATCGTTCAGAATTTATTCGTGAATACAAAGGTGAAAATAGACAAGAATTTAATTCAACAGGAATAAAAGGACGGTCCTCTTTTAAATTAAATGCTCTAGGTGAATTTGTAAAAAAGCCTGGGATTCCGACAACAGATTGGGATTGGAATATTTATCCTCAAGGATTATTTGATATGTTGCTTCGTATCAAAGAAGAATATCCTCAACATCCGGTCATTTATTTAACTGAAAATGGTACAGCCCTTAAAGAGGTTAAGCCAGAGGGCGAGAATGATATTATTGATGACAGTAAAAGAATCCGTTATATTGAGCAACATTTACACAAAGTTTTAGAGGCTCGAGATAGGGGAGTCAATATTCAAGGCTATTTTATATGGTCTTTGCAAGATCAATTTTCTTGGGCGAATGGCTACAATAAGCGATATGGTCTTTTCTTTGTTGATTATGAAACACAGAAGAGATATATTAAGAAAAGTGCTCTTTGGGTAAAAGGGTTAAAACGGAATTAAGGTTAGCGATTTGAATGATGTTTAATATGTTTTAAATATGAGGTTGAATTTTTTATAGGAGGAGTTTTATGGATAAGCTAGTCGCTGCCATTGAAAAGCAACAAGGGAAATTTGAAAAAATTTCTACTAATAATTATATGATGGCTATTAAAGATGGATTCATTGCTACTATGCCTTTAATTATGTTTTCAAGCTTTTTGATGATTATTATTATGATTCCTAAAAATTTTGGAGTAGAGTTACCGAGTCCAGCTATTGTCTGGATGAGAAAAGTGTATATGTTAACCATGGGAGTTTTGGGTGTTATTGTTTCAGGGACAGTTGCAAAGTCATTGGCTGGAAATGTTAACAGAAAAATGCCTCACGGAAAGGTAATAAATGATACTTCTGCAATGTTGGCAGCCATATGTAGTTATCTGGTATTAACTGTAACGCTTGTAGTTGATGAGAAGACGGGATCTACAAGTTTGTCGACAAACTATTTAGGATCTCAAGGATTGATAACTTCGTTTGTCAGTGCTTTTATTACTGTAAATGTTTACCGGTTTTGTATTAAGCGAGACATTACTATTCATTTACCTAAGGAAGTTCCTGGGGCTATATCACAAGCTTTTAGAGATATTTTTCCTTTTTCTTTTGTTTTACTTATTAGTGGTTTGTTAGATATTGTATCTCGGTTTAGTTTAGATGTTCCTTTTGCCCAAGTATTTCAACAACTATTGACTCCTATTTTTAAGGGTGCAGAATCATATCCTGCTATGATGTTGATTTGGTTTATGTGTGCTTTGCTTTGGTTTGTTGGAATTCATGGACCATCTATTGTCTTACCTGCTGTTACAGCTTTACAACTAAGCAATATGGAAGAGAATGCTCAACTCCTTGCAAATGGGCAGTTCCCTTATCATTCTTTAACACCTAATTTCGGGAATTATATCGCTGCTATTGGAGGAACGGGGGCTACCTTTGTTGTACCATTTATTTTGATTTTCTTTATGCGGTCTAAACAATTAAAATCGGTAGGTAAAGCTACAATTACTCCTGTTTTATTTGCTGTAAATGAACCTCTTCTATTTGGTATGCCTGTTATTTTGAATCCCTATCTTTTTGTCCCTTTTTTGATGACTCCACCAGTGAATGTATTTCTAGGAAAGGTCTTTATTGATTTCTTTGGAATGAATGGATTTTATATCCAGTTACCTTGGGCCTTTCCTGGACCCTTGGGATTGTTAATTGGAACGAATTTTCAACCTATCTCCTTTGTATTTTTATTTTTGATTTTAGTTGTCGACATATTGATTTATTTGCCATTCTGTAGAGCGTATGATAGACAGTTACTGATGAAAGAAGATGTTGCAAGCTCAAATGATATTATTTTAGAGGAGGATACAAGTGAAATAATGCCTGGTGAGTTAGATGAAATAAAAAGTAAGGAGTTGAAAGTACTGGTTCTTTGTGCAGGGTCTGGAACAAGTGCGCAATTAGCCAATGCAATTAACGAGGGGGCTCAATTAACAGAGGTTAGAGTGATTGCGAATTCAGGAGCGTACGGAGCTCATTATGATATTATGGGTGTTTATGATTTGATCATTCTGGCTCCACAAGTTCGGAGTTATTATAGAGAGATGAAGGTGGATGCAGAAAGATTAGGTATTCAGATAGTTGCTACCAGAGGAATGGAATATATTCATTTAACAAAGAATCCAAGTAAAGCCTTACAATTTGTATTGGAGCATTACCAAGCTGTGTAGTAAGTTTTTTAATCTTTTATTTGAGTAAGGACTTTGCTTACAGACAGGCTTGGATTTAAAAACGTTCCCCCTTTTTAATATAAAAATCCCTCTTTCACAATTGTAAAAAGAGGGATTTTGTATTTTATCTCTTAGACCAAGTTCTCTTCATAAAGAGAAGTAGGATTGGGTAAATCTCCAATCGACCTGCAATCATTGCAAAGGAGAGGAGAATTTTTGAGATAGGACTAAAGATTGCGAAGCTAGAAGTGGTTCCTAGAATAGGCCCGATGTTATTGAAACAGCTAAAGACAGCGCTGGTAACGACCAGGAAATCATTGCTATCTAGGCTGACAATAAAGATAAGTACTAGTAAAATCATAGAATAGATGACAAAGTACTTGAGAATCTTATGCTGGGTATCTTTGTCAATCACCGTTTTATTAACATGGAGGGTCAAAACACGGTGGGGCGATAGGATTGACAAAATTTGATTTTTGGTAATTTTTGAAAGGATGAGGCCTCGAATAATCTTGAGTCCACCTGCAGTTGATCCAGCAGAACCACCGATTGTCATGAGGAAGAGGAGGATAAACTGGGAGAAGAGGGGCCAGTTGGTAATATCTCCATATCCAAAACCAGTTGTTGTAATGATGTTGGAAACCTGGAAGAAGGCCATTTCAAAACTCTTTGAAAATCCTGGATAGAGATAGAGGGTATTGAGGCTAATCAAGCCTGTAGAAACCAGAACAATGACCAAGTAAGCTCGAAGTTCTTCATCTCCAAAGAAGGCTTTGACGCGACGGAGCATGAGGTAGTAGTAGAGATTAAAATTTACCCCAAAAACCAAAACTCCGATACTAACCAGATAGGTAATCAGTGAGCTACCATAGTGAGCAATCCCGTCGTTATAGACGGTAAATCCTCCGGTACCCGCTGTCCCCATAGCGATGACAAAACTATCAAATAGGGGCATGCCAGCCAGATAATAGATGATGACAAAGAGGGAAAAGAGAGCTAGATAAAGAAGATAGAGAATCTGGGCAGTATTTTTGAGTTTGGATACAACCTTGCCAAAAACAGGGCCAGGAACCTCAGCCTTCATCACTTCTAGGTGGCTATTTTTGGCATTATCCATAATAGCAAGTGCAAAAACAAGCACTCCCATCCCTCCAATCAAGTGGGTAAAACTTCGCCAGAAGAGGAGGGAACGGCTGAGAACCGAAATGTCGTTCAAGATACTTGCTCCAGTAGTTGTAAAGCCAGAACTGATTTCAAAAAAGGCATCTATAACGCTAGGGATTTGTCCAGAAAAGACAAAGGGGAGACCACCAAAGAAAGACCAAAGAATCCAACAGAGGGCAACAATCAAGACTCCCTCCTTGGCATAAATCCGTTGATTTTTGGGCTTTTGTAAAATTCCTGAACCACCTAGTAATACGAGAATCCCAATGGTCGAAAAGAGGGCTGTAAAGACTTGGCTCGATTCGTGGTAATAGACAGCTACAGCTACAGGAACCAAGAGGAGAACAGCTTCAATCAAAAGTAACTTTGAAAGGAGGTAACGAATCATGCTTTTATTCATCTCTTACCTCGCGATCAAGTCATAAATCTTGGTGATGTTTGGCAACAAGGTTGTTACTAGGAGCTTGTCTCCAACTTCCAGCATATCCTCTCCAGTTGGGAAAATAGTCTTGCCCTTTCGAATGATGGCCGCAATAAGAACCCCTTTTTTCAGTTTGAGTTGAGAAAGAGGTTTGGCAGTCATTTTATTGGCTTCCTTGATATGGAATTGCAGGGTTTCGATTTGGCCATTGGCTAGATGGTGCATGGCTTGAAGGTCTGAATACTGGGCATTAACCCGACCACGAATAAAGTGCATAATCGTATCTACGGCAATGCTTTTAGGGGTGATGATACTTGAAAAATCAGGCGCATTGATGATCTCGAGGAGACTGGTACGATTGACCTTGGTAATATTTTTCTGTACACCTACCCTGTCAAGGAACATCGAAGTAATCAGATTTTCCTCATCGACTCCTGTTAGAGTCGCAACGGCATCATAGTGTTGAGCACTTTCTTCCAGCAGGATATCTTTTGCGGTTCCATCTCCTTGGACGATATGAAGGTTTGGAAATTTCTCGCTAAAGAAGCTAGCGATTTCAGGATTGATTTCAATAACCTTGGTATCGATACGACTATCTTTGAGGATACCTAATAGATAATAGGCAATTCTACCAGCTCCAACAATAAGAAGACTCTTCACAGCACGAGACTTGAAATAATTATGGAAGAGCATCATGTCAACACGGTTACCAGTGACAAAGATTCTATCTTTATCCTGTACAGTCATGTCACCGCTTGGAATGATAATTTGATGATCCCTCTCTATCGCACAGACAATGACATTGCCAAATTTTTTCCGAAAATCAGAAATGGGCATTTGGCAAAGACCACTGGAGGATTTAACAGTGAATTCCATCAAGCTGACCCGTCCCCCAAAGAAACGTTCGACAGATAGGGCGTTGGGGAAGTCAATGATATTGGCAATAGCGCGGGCAGCCAAGAGCTCAGGGTTAACGATAAGAGAAAAACCGAGAATATTCTTTTCTTTGAAATAAGAGTTAGAATATTCAGGGTTTCGCACCCGAACGATAGTTTCTTTAGCTCCCATTTTCTTGGCTAGAACGGCTGCAATCATGTTGACTTCATCGTATTCAGTCAGGGCGATAAAGATATCACAATCCTGGACATTGGCTTGCTCAAGGATGGTAAAATCGGCCCCGTTACCAAGGATACCCATGATATCAAAGCGATTAACAATATGATTGAGAACAGCTTCGTCTTGCTCAATCAGTAAAACATCATGCTTTTCTGCAACCAAGGAGCGACAGAGGGCAGAACCAACTTTTCCCCCTCCGACAAGGATAATTTTCATAATAAAACCTACTTCTTCATGATGTAACTATCATACCTTTTTTCAAGAAAAAATGCACCTGCTAGCCAATAAGGGAGAACTTTTAGCGGAAATTTGCTATAAGGTAAAACTATACCCTAACCAATTAAAATAGCTATTAGCACCTTTCTCTGAAATATGGTATGATAAAGGATATACAAGGAGATAAAATGAATAATAATTTACTGGTATTACAATCAGACTTTGGTCTGGTTGATGGTGCGGTATCGGCTATGATTGGAGTGGCTTTAGAAGAATCTCCAACCTTAAAAATTCATCACTTGACGCACGATATTACGCCTTATAATATTTTTGAGGGAAGTTACCGTCTCTTTCAGACTGTGGATTACTGGCCTGAGGGAACGACATTTGTATCGGTGGTCGATCCAGGTGTCGGCTCGAAACGTAAGAGTGTGGTTGCCAAGACTGCAAAAAATCAATATATTGTCACGCCAGATAATGGGACTCTTTCTTTTATCAAGAAACACGTTGGCATTGTAGCTATTCGTGAAATTTCTGAAGTGGCCAATAGACGTCAAAATACAGAGCATTCTTATACCTTCCACGGTCGTGATGTCTATGCCTATACTGGTGCTAAACTAGCCAGCGGTCACATTACTTTTGAGGAAGTGGGGCCAGAGCTCAGTGTGGATCAGATTATAGAGCTTCCAGTCGTAGAGACCATCATTGAAGATCATCTGGTGAAGGGAGCCATTGATATTCTGGATGTGCGTTTTGGTTCGCTTTGGACCTCTATCACGCGAGAAGAATTTTACAAGCTGGAACCAGAATTTGGTGATCGTTTTGAAGTGACCATCTATCACGCTGATATGCTGGTCTATCAAAATCAGGTTGTTTATGGCAAATCATTTGCAGATGTGAGAATTGGGCAACCCATCCTTTACATCAACTCTCTCTATCGTTTAGGTCTGGCTATCAACCAAGGTTCCTTTGCCAAGGCTTATAATGTGGGCGTCGGTTCATCTTGGACCATTGAAATAAAGAAAATAGAATCATAAAATAGGAGAATATAGATGAAAAATCAATCAATTAAACAAGTTGTTGCTATCGGTGTTGGAGCTGCGCTCTTTGTTGTCATCGGGATGATCAGCATTCCGACCCCTGTTCCAAATACAAGCATCCAGCTTCAGTATGCGGTACAGAGCCTCTTGTCTATCATTTTTGGTCCTATAGTGGGACTACTTGTTGGCTTAATTGGGCATGCGGTGAAGGACGCTATTGCTGGCTACGGTCTGTGGTGGACTTGGATTATCGCTAGTGGACTCTTTGGTCTAGTTGTGGGACTTTTTAGAAAGTACGTTCGCGTGAGCAATGGTGTTTTTGACTGGAAAGATATTCTTATTTTTAACCTCATTCAACTACTTGCAAATGCCCTTGTTTGGGGTGTCTTGGCACCACTTGGAGATGTTGTGATTTATCAAGAAGCGGCAGAAAAAGTATTTGCACAAGGAATTGTTGCGGGAATTGCTAATGGTGTATCTGTAGCTATTGCAGGAACTCTTCTCTTGCTTGCCTATGCAGGAACTCAAACTCGTGCAGGAAGTTTGAAAAAGGACTAAAATGATGGAGAAGGCTGGGCAACCAGTCTTTTTCGATGTTTATAGATTAGTTAGGCAAGTAAGCTAGGATAGGAATATTTTTGGAGCTAAGATTTTAAGAGAAGAGACTGCAAGAAGGGCTTGATTTATGATAAAATAGAAGTCTAAGAAGCGAATGAAGAGAGTAAGATGAAAGAAGCTATAATTGAGTGGAAGGATTTCTCTTTCCGGTATGAAACACAACAAGAACCGACCTTGCAAGGGGTAGACTTGACCATTTACAAGGGAGAGAAAGTCTTAATTGTTGGGCCATCTGGGTCAGGTAAATCTACCTTGGGTCAGTGTTTGAATGGAATTATTCCCAATATTTACAAGGGTCAGATGTCTGGAGAATTTTTGATCAAGGGGCAAGCGGCCTTTGATATGAGCATCTACGATAAATCTCATTTAGTCAGTACAGTTTTGCAGGATACAGATGGGCAGTTTATCGGCTTGTCCGTGGCAGAGGACTTGGCTTTTGCTCTGGAAAATGACGTGACAGCTCTAGATGAGATGAAAAGTCGTGTTCATAAATGGGCTGAAAAGCTGGATCTTATTTCTTTGCTGAATCAGCGTCCTCAGGATTTGTCAGGTGGACAAAAGCAGCGAGTCAGTCTGGCTGGTGTCTTGATTGATGAGAGTCCGATTCTCTTGTTTGATGAGCCACTCGCCAATCTGGATCCCAAGTCAGGTCAGGAGATTATCGAATTGATTGACCAGATTCATAAGGAGGAGGGGACGACGACTCTTATTATTGAGCACCGTTTGGAGGATGTTCTGCATAGCCCTGTCGATCGGATTGTCTTGATCAATGATGGTCGTATCCTCTTTAATGGGAGTCCTGACCAGTTATTGGCGACTGATTTGTTAACCCAAAATGGAATTCGCGAACCCCTTTATCTAACCACTCTCCGTCAATTGGGTGTGGATTTAGTCAAGGAAGAACAATTAGCGAATCTGGATAACTTGTCTATCTCAAAAGGTCAGGTTCAGTTGCAGAATGAACTGGCAAAAGAAACCCCAGAATTGCAGTCACTCTTTAGACTAGAGGACGTGTCGTTTTCTTATGATGATAGACCGATTTTAAAATCCATTCATCTGGATATTAAAAAGGGTGAAAAGATTGCTATTGTCGGAAAAAATGGAGCAGGGAAGTCAACTCTAGCCAAAGCCTTAAGTAGCTTTATTCAGACGGAAGGTCGCTATCTTTGGGAAGGACAGGATATAAAAGGAGATTCTGTTGCAGAGCGGGCGGAACGAATAGGCTATGTGCTGCAAAATCCCAATCAAATGATTTCGACCAATATGATTTTTGATGAGGTGGCTATGGGACTTCGTTTGCGAGGTGTGGACGAGCAGGAAATTGAAACGAGAGTCTATGAAACCTTGAAAATCTGCGGTCTATATGAATTCCGTAATTGGCCCATTTCTGCCCTGTCATTTGGTCAGAAAAAACGTGTCACCATTGCTTCAATTTTGGTCTTGGGGGCTGAAATTATCCTCTTAGATGAACCGACAGCTGGTCAAGACCAGAAGAACTATACTGAGATTATGGAATTTCTTGAAGAACTGCATCAAAAAGGTCATACCATTGTCATGATTACCCATGATATGCAATTGATGCTGGATTATTCAGATCGGGCTCTTGTCATGGTGGATGGGGAATTGATTGCCGATACTGATCCAGCTAGTCTGTTGAGCAATCCTGAGCTGTTAGTAAAAGCCAATCTAAAAGAAACCTCTATCTTCAACTTGGCAAAGAAACTCGACGTGGATCCACTTGCTTTAACGGCATTTTATAAAGAAAGGAGAGAAGGATGCAAGCTAAACTAATTGGTTACCAGCATAGAGATACTGTGATTCATCGCTTGTCAGGAGCTGCTAAACTCCTCTTTTTCATCCTTGTATCATTGGCGGCCATGATTAGCTATGATACTAGACTACTTGTTCTGATTGCCATCTTTTCGGTTTTTCTCCTCTATTTGTCAGAAATCCGCTTTAAAGATGTTTCCTTTGTAGCCGTTTTTGCGACGGTATTTGCCGTTTTAAACGTTTTGATGGTCTATCTCTTTTCTCCCGAGTATGGGGTTGGACTTTACGGAGAGAGGAGTGTGATTTGGCAGGGAATCGGTGCCTACACTCTAACCAGCCAGGAGCTCTTTTATCTGCTAAATTTGGCTATTAAGTACCTTTGCACTATTCCTCTGGCTATTATCTTTTTGATGACAACCCACCCTAGTCAGTTTGCTTCTAGTTTAAATCAAATTGGTGTGCCCTATAAGATTGCCTATTCTGTCAGTCTGACCTTGCGCTATATTCCAGATTTGCAGGAAGAATTCTTTACTATCAAGATGTCTCAGGAAGCGCGTGGGATGGAATTATCCAAGAAAGCTTCTCTCATGCAACGAATCAAAGGTAATCTGCGCATTATTACGCCCTTGATTTTTAGCTCGCTAGAACGCATTGATACCATCGCTACAGCCATGGAGCTTCGGCGCTTTGGGAAAGAGAAAAAACGCACTTGGTATAGTTATCAGGCCTTGAAAAAAGGTGATTATCTTACCTTGCTCTTGGCAGCTGTGTTTTTAGTAGCTAGTTTACTACTTATCTTGCAGAATCAGGGACGATTTTACAACCCTTGGAAATAGCTTGAAAAAATTGAAAAAATCAAGTCGTTTCTATTGACAATGATTCTGAAAGTGTTATACTAAGAAAGTAGTTTCGCTGATTTACTTCAAACCTGTTGTGAGGTAAGTTAACGATGCCTTAACCACGCTGTTTGCTGAGCTTGACTCCGGGCAGTGTGGCTATTTTTTTGCAATGGTAAAAGGAAGCAAGTCATGACAAATCACATTGTATTATTTGAACCACAAATTCCACAAAATACAGGCAATATCGCGCGTACTTGTGCTGCGACCAATTCTCCCCTCCACATCATCAAGCCAATGGGCTTTCCTATTGACGACCGCAAGATGAAGCGAGCTGGGTTGGATTATTGGGATAAGCTAGAGATTTATTTTTACGAGAGTTTGGAGGATTTCATGTCTCAGATGAAGGGCAAACTCTATCTGATTTCGAAATTCGCGGAAAAAGTCTATTCTGAGGTGGATTTATCGACTGATGAAGACCATTATTTTCTATTTGGACGTGAAGACAAGGGCTTGCCGGAGGACTTTATGCGCGAACATCCTGAGAAAGCTCTCCGTATTCCTATGAATGATGAACATGTCCGCAGTCTCAATGTGTCTAATACCGTCTGTATGATTGTCTATGAGGCTCTTCGCCAGCAGAACTTTGCAGGTCTTGAGCTTGTTCATACCTATGAAGTGGATAAATTGAAATAAAAAATGAAAATGAAAATGAACAAAATGCTTGCGCTTGCAAGCGTTTTTTGTTATGATAAAAGAGTCTTCAGGGCAGGGTGAAATTCCCGACCGGCGGTGACTTTAACTAGGAAATGATCTTTTCCTTTTATACTTTGTTGACAAGCTTTGCCTAACCAGAAGTTATGCCTACAGCTTGTCGCCTAGTCTAAAAGAAAAATCTCTATTTCCTTCTCTTTAAATAAGTCCGCGAGCGCAAGCTGATGTGGTGAGATTCCACAACCGACAGTATAGTCTGGATGGGAGAAGACGAAAGAATAGCTTTGTCTGTTCTGATAGATTTATAGCTGAACTGTAACCGCTTGCTTGAATTTCCTTAATAGAGTGAGAGGGAACTTTTGGGATATAAAAAGTGAGAATAGATAGAGGAATCCTTTCTAACTTCTTCTGATTTTATAGAAAATTGGAGGAACCTGTTATGACAAACACACGTCGACTTTCGACCATTGCGATTCTATCAGCAATCTCATTTGTGCTGATGTACTTTGATTTTCCGCTTTTACCAGCGGCGTCCTTCCTCAAGATCGAATTTAGTATCTTGCCAGTCCTTGTGGGCTTGGTGGTCATGGATTTGCCTGCTGCTCTAGGAATTCTCTTGCTTCGCTCACTCTTGAAATTGCTTCTTAATAGTCAAGGAGTGAATACTTACATTGGTTTGCCGATGAATATCGTAGCTTTGGGAGTTTTTGTCATCGTCTTTGCATTGATTTGGAAAAAGGAACGGACAACCCTTCGTTTCCTACTAGGCTCTCTAGCTGGAACTATTGGTTTAACCGTGGCTATGTTGGTTCTCAACTATGTTTACGCTGTTCCTTTGTACGCTAAGTTTGCTAACTTTGATATTGGAAAAATTTTGGGACTTTCCAACTACCTAATGACCATGGTATTACCTTTTAACTTGATTGAGGGTGTAATCTTTTCCGTTTCATTCTGGTTGTTGTATGTCCTTTTGAAACCAACCTTAAAACATTATGAAAGATAAACAAATATTTTTAATGAAGGGCAGTTTTGCCCTTTTACTTTTCGTTATTCTTGGCTACATGGTCAAATTTTACCCTAAAACGCTGCTCGGTTTTGACCAACCGATACAGACTGCCGTTCGAGGAGACTTACCAGATTATTTGACTATTCTTTTCCGAGCCATTACACGCTTGATTGATATTCCAGTGATTATCACTTGGGTTGTCATTACAGCTTTTGTCTTTTATCGTAAGCGGTGGAAGATAGAAAGTTTCTTCATGCTGGGAAATCTGGCTTTAGCAGGTCTTTTAATCGTGATCTTTAAAAATATTTACCAGCGCCCACGACCAGCTATTTTACACTTGGTTGAGGAGAAGGGATTTTCCTTTCCAAGTGGCCATTCTCTGGCTGTAACCTTGATGGTCGGTTCTCTGATTGTCATTCTCAGTCAACGAATTAAAGATCCAGTCTGGAGAAGAATCGTGCAAATCGTGCTAGGTCTCTACCTAGTCAGTGTGTTGGTATCAAGGGTCTATCTGGGAGTTCATTACCCGTCAGATGTCCTTGCCAGTCTCTGTGTGGGCTTGGGAGTCTTGTTTATCGAATTTCCCTTCTATGACAAGCTACGCTTCCAATGGCGATTTAAAGGCAAGCAGAAGTGATGAAAAAGATAAAAGATTATATAAATACAAACAGAAGGACATAAAATATATACTTGAAACATGTTTTGGAACTTGATATACTTTAATACATAAAGCAAGGAGGAAGAAAGTGTGGATATGTTGTTAGCGACACGCTTAAAAAATAAGAGAAAGGAATTAAAATTATCTCAAAAGGAATTGGCTGAGGGGATTTGTGAGCAAGGACAGATTAGCCGTATGGAGCAAGGTAAATACTCACCCGGGTCAGAATTACTCTTTCAGCTATCTAAGCGATTGAAGGTGAGTATGAATTATTTCTTTGAAGAGACTGAGGTTTCTAGTTTAGAAAATATTGACAAGTTTAAAGAACTATCTAAGAAGTTTTTGGATGAGAGGGAATATGAATCTCTCAAATACATTTATGAACTTGAAAAATCTAAACGTGCTCGTTTATCTGCTAAAGACCAGATTTATTTAGACTGGATTGATACGTTAGTTCAATTCCGTTATCTAAATCATCAAACAGAGGCAGTTGCGAAATTGGAAAAAATACTGTTATCTCTGAAAAAATCTGATTTTTACTATCTACAACTGGGAAATACCTTGGCTAATTTTTATTTTGATATGGGGCAGGAAGACACATATCAGGAGCTCTATCAACTTTTAAAAGAGAACATCCAGTCATTATCTGTCCATCATTTGGAACAATTAGAACTGATGATTAAATTCCGATATAACTATTGTAGATATTTGTGGTTGAATGAACGAACATCTGAAGCTATAGAAGAGATTACAGCAACAATAGCTATTTGTAAAAGATATAATAGCAGTTATCGATTAGCAGATTTGTATTGTTTATTGGGAAATATAAGCGTGGGCTTTGCTGAAAAGGATAGGATACTAGGTTTTTATCAAGTATCTTACCAGCTTTACAAGCATGAAGACAACCAGAGAATGATGCTGGAAATTGAGAAGGAAATGAAATTATTGGAAAGTGAAGATTAAGAAAAAGATTTGTATTTTTAGATAACTTTAATCCATATTTCTCAAAAAATAAGAAAATTATATAAAACTATTGACAAACTAAAATTGATGTGTTAGAATACCATCAATAGTTAAGGAGGTTTAGAAGATGAAAAGATCCCAAGTTGTCAAGCGATGTATATTAATTGCTTTATTGCTTCTATTTCTATTTAATGTGTTAAGTGGTTCTTTATCTGTAACAACTAGAGGAGTTGATCCAGGACCAGCATATGGAATTTCACTTTAAAGATATCCAATATATCGCTTCATAAACAGGATTGAGTTTTACTTTCAAAAATAAATCAGATTCTGATGGAGGATTTAGCCCTTAAGTGTTGTATTAGTGTATTGAGACTTCATTTATCTGGATGTTGAAGTTTTGCTTGTGAGATTTATCTAAAAAACTTTTTAACTATATTTATAAAGGCTTTATAGAATTTTCCTTTCCGGAAAAAGAATTCTAAATAAAATTAGGAGAATTACCATGGAAACATTGTCAAATCTTGAGATGTTACCAGTTGCACCTCTTCCTACGCAAGTAGAAAGATTATGTGACTTTACATGCTCGGTTACAGTCGGTTAGTCTTAAATGCTTTTAGAACCTCTTCTTATTGAAATGTTGATGTCTGCATATAAAATATTTCATAATTCTTTATAGTTTGACAGTTCATTTTTAAGAAGTTCACGTTTAACAGGTGCTTTCATGTATTTAATCAATTGTAGATTATTTACGAAAGTTTAAGATAGTTTAAGATAGTTTAATTATATAGGAGAGGTGGGTTAGTCTACTTCTCCTTCTTTATATACGAGGAGTAATTAATGGATGTTCTTGAGAATTCAATACAACAATTTGATTCTAAAGTTAAGTATGTTTCTTCTGACTGGGTTTATTTTAGCTATAATAAGAATTTATCAGATTCGGGATGGAAAATTCACATAAGTTCACAAATGAAAGATGCGGTTAGTATCTTTACACTAGTAGCATCTTTTTTACGCGAAATTGAATGTTCATTTAAAGTTGTTAAGGATATTGAAAGTTTAAAAAAGATTAACTCTCCACGAGAAACGTCACCTATAGCCAATAAATTTATGGCAATTTATCCTGCAAATGACAAGCAAGCTCGTGAAATAATATTAGCGTTACGTGAGAAACTTGCTATATATTTTTCTCCAAGAATATTGTCTGATTTTCAATGTGGAAAATATTCACCACTGCACTATAGATTTGGTTCATTTAAAAAAATACAAGAATATGATGAAAAAAATCACAAAATTATTTATTTGTTGAAAAACGAGGAGGGGAATTGGGTAGAAGATGTTCGTAAAAATTTTCCTGTGATACCTGATTGGAAGGAGGATCTTTTTACTCCAGAAGAGAAGCAGGAGTTATTTGGAGAGATAGGGAAAATACCTGAGAATCATTTAATAAATAACTATAAATTTGAAATAATATTAAAAAAATCTAACAGAGGGAATGTATATAGAGCTAAAAAGAAAGATACTGGGGAAAAAGTTATTGTGAAACAAGTGCGCCCTTTTGTCAGCAACGATGTTGAGGGGAAGCATTTTGCTATCGATGAGATAAAAAATGAAGTTAATATGTTGAAGACATTAGATTCTCAGCTTTATACGGCAAACTTTATAGATGAGTTTGAAGTTGATGGAGACTATTTTGTTGTTCAAAGTTTTATTGAAGGATATAGTTATTTTGATTTAATTGGGGAAGAAAGGTTTTCTTATAGAACAAAATTAAAATTAATAGATAATTTAATATCAATTGTTAATTCTATTCATAGTTTAGGATATAAGATTGTAGACTTATCGCCTACAAATTTTATTTATAGAGAAGATGGTTCTATATTTTTAATAGATTTAGAGAATGTATCTCTGATAAAAGATGTACGACGATATGTAAAAACCCCTTTTATGGTAAATCCAGATAATGACCTATCTGAGAGTTCGATTAATCAAGATTATTTTGCTGTAGCCATGACTAGTTTTGCTATTTTGGTTGGTAGAACATTAGTTTTTTCGTCGGGAGACAATCTATACGATATTAGTTGTATTGATAAAATAAAACAAGCGTTACGAATCGCTAAAAATATGGAATATATATCAGAGAGTGTGTATTACTGGTTGATTTATCTGTTGAATTTAAGTGAAGCGAAAGAATCTACTAATATAATAAAGAAAATTAATGAAATTGAAATTTTGAATATTGATATGTCAGAGGTGGATTTTAATGTTAGTTGTTATGATTTTAAAAAGGAATCTGAGAAAGTAGCACATTTTATTTTATCACAAAATATTGATAGCACAGGTCGTCTTTTACCTTCAAATGAATTTGGAGAATTTGTTAACCCGATATCTTTTCAGCACGGACTGTCTGGTTATATAATATTTGTTACTCAATGTTTATCGTCTTCTGAACTGAAGTTAGTTAAGCAATGGGTTCAAAAGATAGAAATAACAAGAGGTAGCAAGAGTTATCTGTATCAAAATTCATTGTATTTTGGTGTGTCAGGATTTTTATGGGCTTTAATATTATTGTTTGAAAGAACAGGTGATATTTTTTATAAAAATAAAGCTACTAGTCTAGTAAATGAGATATTGTTAGATTATGACAACATTGGTAAGCAGGATTTTGTTTTAGGAAAGGCAGGTGTTTTGCTATCTCTTATGAGGTATTATGAGTTGGAAGAAACCGCCTATCTCGAAGAATTTATCCATACTGCAATTTCTGAACTTGAAGAGGAAATCGGTAAGGATTTTTCACAATATAATTCCTTGTTTGATTATAGTTTTGCTCATGGAAAAGCAGGAATAGCATATGTTTTGAATGAATATAAAATTTTATTTGATAGTAAGAAATATGATTCCATAATAAGTATTTTTACAGAAGAAATTGCAAAAATATTGTCACAAGAAATTTTGAAAAATAAAAATAGCTATAATAATTTAGAGCTATCTTGGTGTGATGGACTATCAGGATTGATTCTATATCTTTGTTTGGTCGAACCTCTAAAATACTCCAAGTTAATTTCGGAGGCTAGAGTGGTGATTCTTAACCACCACCTGAGTATGGAAACATGTTATTGCCATGGCATTGCTAGTCTGTTACAAACTTATGCGTATGTATTTGGATATAAAGATAAGAATGATATAGTTCAGTTGCTTCTTACTAAGTCTTTTAGAAAGTATGATGAACTTCTTGTTTTTCAAAGTGAGAATCGAAATTACGATTATTTTGATTTTGGTATTGGAACTTTGGGAATATATTGGGCACTGTTAGGATTTCAATTTCCTTTTGAACTGAAGAAGGAGGCAAACCAATGAATACTTTTTTGACCAATAAAAGTTATCGAATGTTGCTGATTAATCAATGGGTTTCGTCATTTGGTGATACGCTGTTTTATATTTCCTTTATTTCGTATGTATCGGAATATAAATTTGCTTCATTAGCTGTTCTTTGTATAACAGTTTCGGAGACTTTGCCACAGATTTCTCAGTTGTTCACAGGTGTTATTGCCGATTTTCAAAAAAATCGTGTTGCAAAATATATTGCTATATTGGCAAGTAAGTTTCTGCTTTATACTCTATTGACACTGTTTGTAGCGGATAAGAACTTCTCTATGGGGATGGTTCTCCTTATTTGCGGAATCAATCTTTTATCAGATACCATGAGTTATTTTGCAGGTGCTATGATTTCTCCTTTGTATGTGAGGATTATCGGAGATGATATGACAGATGCTATGGGGTTTAGACAGGCAACTGCTGGCGTAGTTAATATTCTCAGCAACCTTATAGGTGGAGTTTTGATTGGGGTTATCAGTCTTAAGATGTTTGTAGGTTTGAATGCTTTGACCTTTCTTTTTGCACTGTTGGGTGTGGTGTTTATTCGTACTTCTTTGAGAGATATTGAGGGACAGATGGAGGTTGGTAAAAGATTAACCGCAAAATCTTTTGGAGAGCATTTCCTCCATTCAATGAAGATATTGTCAAGTTTTCCAGCAATTATCAAATTAATATTCATTGCAGCTATGAACCAAGTGATTTTAAGCATTATTACCCCTTTAACGACCTTGATGTTAATCCATCATCCATTTATCTTCTTTGACACTGGGAAATCCATTGCAGCATTGTCAGTGGTTATTTTTTCAGGAACGATTGTGGGAAGTTTTTTGAGTGGAGGTATCCTAAAAAATATTCCCATAAAAATGATTGTCTACTTTGAAGAAATTATGCATCTCTGTATTCTCTTTTCTTGGTTGACCAATCATTTCCTCCTTTTATTGGTAGTTGTCTTCTTATGCGCAGTTGCAGTAGGAATGATGGGGCCTCGGATTTTCAACCTTGTATTCTCGATGGTTCCAGAAGAAGTCATGGGAACCATCCAGTCAGTGCTTGGAGTATTCAATGTTGTTGTACCAGGAATTCTTAGCATGATCATCGTTGCCTTAGCGAGTGCTACAAACCTAAAAATCACAGTGCTTCCACTTTTTATTTTTGTATTGACTGCCTTAGCGATTGTGAGAGCAATGAAAATAGAGTAAAAATAGAGTAATAGTAGTATGAACTATTGTCTCTTTTTGGGTGGGAGTTCACTACCCATCAGATGTCCTTGCCAGTCTCTGTGTGGGCTTGGGAGTCTTGTTTATCGAATTTCCCTTCTATGACAAGCTACGCTTCCAATGGCGATTTAAAGGCAAGCAGAAGTGAGTATCAAATTCCTTTGAGGAGAAAGAAATGAAAGTCAATATAGCAGATCTTCATCCGACTCAACTATACTTATCAGAAAAGAAACTAGCAGGCATCCAGACACTTTATCAGTCTGTAGAATTAAACAATGTTGATCCAATTAGTATTCTTGCGTTCGGAGATTGCTTGTTGATTACAGATGGACATCACAGGGCTTATCAGGCTTTATTGGCAGGTCAGGATACGATTTCTGCTGAGTGGGATAGAGATGGTGGTGATGAACTATATCATCTCTATGCGCAAGCCTGCGAAGAAAGAAAAATCTACTCTGTTCTGGATTTAAAAAATCATATCTTAGCTCAAGATGAGTATGAAGCAAAATGGTATAACTGGTGTGATGGTTTTAATCAAGCAGCAACTCTTTTGTTGAAAAGGAAAGCAGATGAAACGGATTTTACAAATAGATAATGCACTGCGTCTTGTTCCTTATTATAAGGTCAATCATTGTGAAGAAGCTTTTGCTTGGTATCAGGATGTGAACTTGGTTCACCTCGTAGATGGTGTGAAGAGACCTTATAGTCAAGAAACTTTGGAAGCTATGTATTCCCATTTGGATCAGCATGGTGAACTTTTTTGGATTGAAGTCAAGGAGAAGGGAGAATGGTTTCCAATTGGGGATGTTACACTATCTCAGGATAATCTCCCCATTGTGATTGGGAATTCCGCTTACCAACATCGAGGACTTGGAAAAAAGATTCTAAGTGCTTTGATTGAATTGGCTCGAGTAAAAGGATGGAAAGAATTGAGAGTCAAGGAAATCTACACCTACAATCATGCTTCTAGGAGGTGTTTCAAGTTGCTTGGATTTGTGGAATATGGAACAACAGAAAAAGGAATGAGTTTTGTACTGAAATTAGTCTAATCCTGTCACTTTCTCCCCCTTAACCTTTGACTATTCTGCAAAATTATCGTAAAATAAAGAGTAAATGATAAAATGAGGTCAGAGTCTGTTTGCTCTGGCGATAGTAGTATAAATGAGGAGAAACGCTTTGGAATTAGAAGTATTTGCTGGGCAAGAAAAAAGTGAACTATCTATGATTGAGGTAGCGCGTGCTATCTTGGAACTTCGTGGTCGCGATCATGAGATGCATTTTAGCGATCTTGTAAACGAAATTCAAAACTACCTTGGAACATCAAACAGCGATATCCGTGAAGCTTTGCCTTTGTTCTACACAGAGTTGAACTTTGACGGTAGCTTCATCTCACTTGGGGACAACAAATGGGGTCTTCGTTCATGGTATGGTGTGGACGAAATTGACGAAGAAATCATCGCTCTTGAAGAAAATGACGATGATGAAGTAGCACCAAAAACTAAGAAAAAACGTGTCAATGCCTTCATGGATGGCGATTCAGATGCTATTGACTACAATGCAGATGATCCAGAGGATGAAGACGCATATGAAGCAGATCCAGCTCTTTCATACGATGATGAAAATCCAGATGATGAGAAAAACGAAGTGGAAGCTTATGATGCAGAAATCAACGAAATCGCTCCTGATGACTTGGGTGAAGACGTGGATCTCAACGAAGAAGATGACGAGTTCTCAGAAGATGATGCTGAAACCAGCGAGGAATAAAAGTTAGCTATTGACAATTATCCTATTTTTAGGTATCATATTGTTCGGGCACCTCTTTTAGAGGTCGGGGCTCCCTAGTTCTTAGGGAGCTATTTTTGTTTTTTCAAGAAGTTATCTTCTTGTATTTTAGTTGTGAATCTGGTGCAGTAGTCCCAGTTTATTCTTATTAGTAGGGTCTTGTTTTCTATGTCCCCTCGTAGTTAACAAGACCTTGAGCATTTTAGAAAGAGGAATCTATGTCTACGAAATATATTTTTGTAACTGGTGGTGTCGTATCGTCTATTGGGAAAGGGATTGTGGCAGCGAGTCTGGGCCGTCTCTTGAAAAATCGTGGTCTCAAAGTAACCATTCAAAAGTTTGACCCTTATATCAATATTGATCCGGGAACTATGAGTCCTTACCAGCACGGGGAAGTTTTTGTGACAGATGACGGAGCTGAGACAGATTTGGACTTGGGTCACTATGAACGTTTCATCGATATCAATCTTAACAAATATTCCAACGTGACAACTGGTAAAATTTACAGTGAAGTGCTTCGTAAGGAACGCCGTGGAGAATACCTTGGTGCAACTGTTCAGGTTATTCCTCATATCACAGATGCTTTGAAAGAAAAAATTAAGCGTGCCGCTCTAACGACCGACTCTGATGTCATTATCACAGAGGTTGGTGGAACAGTAGGAGATATCGAGTCCTTGCCATTCCTAGAGGCCCTTCGTCAGATGAAGGCAGATGTGGGGGCGGATAATGTTATGTACATCCATACAACCTTGCTTCCTTACCTCAAGGCTGCTGGTGAAATGAAAACCAAACCAACTCAGCATTCTGTCAAGGAATTACGCGGTTTGGGAATTCAACCAAATATGTTGGTTATTCGTACAGAAGAGCCAGCTGGTCAAGGAATTAAAAACAAACTGGCCCAGTTCTGTGATGTGGCACCAGAAGCCGTTATCGAATCGTTGGATGTCGAACATCTTTACCAAATTCCACTGAACTTGCAGGCTCAAGGTATGGATCAAATTGTCTGTGACCATTTGAAATTAGACGCACCGGTAGCTGATATGACAGAGTGGTCAGCAATGGTGGACAAGGTCATGAATCTCAAGAAACAAGTTAAAATTTCCCTTGTCGGTAAGTATGTTGAGTTGCAAGATGCCTACATCTCTGTGGTTGAAGCTTTGAAACACTCTGGTTATGCCAATGACGCAGAAGTTAAAATCAATTGGATCAATGCCAATGATGTGACAGCAGAGAATGTGGTAGAGCTTTTGTCTGATGCGGACGGAATCATCGTGCCAGGTGGTTTCGGTCAACGTGGTACGGAAGGGAAAATCCAAGCTATCCGCTATGCGCGTGAGAATGATGTTCCAATGTTGGGAGTCTGCTTGGGAATGCAGTTGACTTGTATCGAGTTTGCTCGTCACGTTTTGGGTCTTGAAGGTGCCAATTCTGCAGAGCTTGCACCAGAAACAAAATACCCTATCATTGATATCATGCGTGATCAGATTGATGTTGAGGATATGGGGGGAACCCTTCGTTTGGGACTTTATCCGTCTAAACTAAAACGTGGCTCTAAGGCAGCAGCTGCTTATCACAATCAAGAAGTGGTGCAACGCCGTCACCGTCACCGCTATGAGTTTAACAACGCTTTCCGTGAGCAGTTTGAGGCAGCAGGTTTTGTCTTCTCAGGAGTTTCTCCAGACAATCGTTTGGTAGAAATCGTGGAAATTCCAGAAAATAAATTCTTTGTGGCTTGTCAGTATCACCCTGAACTGTCAAGCCGTCCAAATCGCCCAGAAGAGCTCTACACTGCCTTTGTCACTGCAGCAGTTGAGAACAGCAATTAGCAAAATCAGAACCTTTGAGAAGAATCTCAGAGGTTTTTTGCATACGATGGATATTGCAGTATATCTGAGGTAGGAGTCCTTTGTATGTGCCTGCTACCCTTGAAATCAATAGCGACTCCCTCTTGCCCTGTGCTAGTGAATGGATTTATCAGTATATTGAAATAAGATGTGAACATCTCTATCAGGAAAGCCAAATCAATTTCTAGAAATATTTTAGCAGTCAAGGTGTACTGTTATAGATTCAATACACTATACTTTTTTAATTTAATCCACTATATCTGCAGAATACTCTCTCAGTTTCATTCAGCCTAGTCTTGCTTAGGAAAAAAGTAAAAAGCCATCCCATTCAGGATAGCTTTTTGGTTCTTAGATTTGTTCTGCAAAAACCTTTTCGGCAAGGTTCATAGCGTGGTCTGATACACGAGTGTAGTGTGAGATGATGTCGATAAAGTTGACCCCAGCTTGTGTTGAACATTCGCCCTTGTTGAGGCGTTTGATGTGGGTTTTTCTGAGAACACGCTCTATCTTATTGATTGCTTCATGACGTTCTACAAGACTGCGTGCTTTTTCAATATCATTGTTTTCCACACTATACAGAGCATCTTTGATAAAGTCACTAGTTTGACGATAAACTTCCTCTAATTCTTTCAAGGCGGCATCAGAAAATTCAACATTTTTACGTTGAAGATAGTCAGTCAGATTGAGTAGAGCCTCCGCGTGGTCTCCAATCCGTTCCAAATCACGGGAGGAATCAAGAATATTGGTGAGCACTTCGCTTTCTTTTTGACTGAGAGCTTCGCTTGAAAGGGCAATGAGATAACGTGTTAATTGCTCATCGATGGTGTTAATGGCTTCTTCGGTTTTATGCCCTTTTTCAGCAACTTTTTCATCCAAGTCAATGATATACTTATAGGAAAGGTCAAAGGCTTTAGCAGCGTAGTTTCCTAAATGCAAGAGCTCTTTCTTAGCATTTCCGAGAGCGATAGATGGGGCTTGTTTGATGAAATGTTCATCAAGATATAAGGGTTCGTATTTGACAACCTCGTCCTCTCCAGGAATAATCTTGGTTACAAAGTAAGCCAGAGCTCCGATAAATGGAAATTGGACAATGGTATTGGTAATATTAAAGGTTCCGTGAGCAAAGGCGATGGTCATTTCCGGTGCTAGATTTAGCGTAGATTCAAACCAATGAATCAGGGCTGTAAAAGGAACTAGAAAAATAACGCAGACGACTGTTCCTATAACGTTGAAGGCAACATGAGCTCCTGCTACCCGTTTAGCTGCAATATTAGCACCTAAAGAGGCAATGATGGCTGTAATGGTTGTCCCGATATTGTCACCAAATAGAACTGGCAAAGCTCCTTGCAGATCAATGAGATTGCTGGCGTAGAGGTTTTGTAAAATCCCGATGGTAGCCGAGGAAGCTTGAATCAGTAAGGTCAAGCCGGTACCGACAAAGACACCCAAAACAGGATTTTTACTTAGCTCAATCATATAGTCTTTAAAGACCTGTAAATCTTTGAGTGGAGCCATTGCACCGCTCATGAGATTGAGGGCAAAAAAGATACCACCGACACCAAAGAGGATGCGTCCGATATTATTGACTGTCCGATTTTTCGTAAAAAAGAGACAGACAGCACCGATAAAGAGCATAGGCAGGGCATAGTCACCTAGTTTAAATCCAATAAGAAAGGATGTGACTGTTGTCCCAATATTAGCCCCCATGACAATTCCGATAGCCTGACGTAAGGTTAGGAGACCGGCACTGACCAGGCCGACTGTGATAACTGTTACACCAGAACTAGACTGAATTAGAGCAGTCATCCCAATACCAACCAGAACTCCAAAGAAAGGATTACTAGTATATTTGTCAATGTAAAAACGAAGGCGATCTCCAGCAGCTTGTTGTAAACCGTCTCCCATGGTCTTGATACTATATAAGAATAGTCCCAGACCACCTAAAAAGTGAAATAAAATTTCCTGCCAATTAATGGACATTTCTTTTTCCTCCGAAAAATAATCGCGGAATATCTCCTATTCTATTTTAAAGGATAAAAGTAAATCTAACAAGTGTTAAGCTAAGATTTTAGAAAGAAAATTCGTTAGAAAAAGCAAAAATAATAGACTCTAGCATGTTACAAAGATTAAATATCGAAAAATCTTGTGAAATCTTTCCTTATATTTCCAAAGTGTGATATAATAGTTTCGAATAAAATAAATAAAGGGGTTTTTGTAACATGGCAAAACTTACTGTTAAAGACGTTGACTTGAAAGGTAAAAAAGTCCTCGTTCGTGTTGACTTCAACGTACCATTGAAAGATGGTGTAATCACTAACGACAACCGTATCACAGCAGCTCTTCCAACTATTAAGTACATCATCGAACAAGGTGGACGTGCAATTCTTTTCTCTCACCTTGGACGTGTGAAAGAAGAAGCTGATAAAGCTGGTAAATCACTTGCTCCTGTAGCAGCAGACTTGGCAGCAAAACTTGGTCAAGATGTTGTGTTCCCTGGTGTCACTCGTGGTGCTGAATTGGAAGCGGCAATCAACGCTCTTGAAGATGGACAAGTTCTATTGGTTGAAAACACTCGTTACGAAGATGTTGACGGCAAAAAAGAATCTAAAAACGATCCTGAACTTGGTAAATACTGGGCATCGCTTGGAGATGGTATCTTCGTAAACGATGCATTCGGTACAGCTCACCGTGCACACGCATCTAACGTTGGTATCTCAGCAAACGTTGAAAAAGCAGTTGCTGGTTTCCTTCTTGAAAACGAAATTGCCTACATCCAAGAAGCAGTTGAAACTCCAGAACGTCCATTCGTGGCTATCCTTGGTGGTTCAAAAGTTTCAGACAAGATCGGTGTTATCGAAAACTTGCTTGAAAAAGCTGATAAAGTCCTTATCGGTGGTGGTATGACTTACACATTCTACAAAGCACAAGGTATCGAAATCGGTAACTCACTTGTAGAAGAAGACAAATTGGATGTTGCGAAAGCTCTTCTTGAAAAAGCAAACGGTAAATTGATCTTGCCAGTTGACTCAAAAGAAGCAAACGCATTTGCTGGTTACACTGAAGTGCGTGACACTGAAGGTGAAGCAGTTTCTGAAGGCTTCCTTGGTCTTGACATCGGTCCAAAATCTATCGCTAAATTTGACGAAGCTTTGACTGGCGCTAAAACAGTTGTATGGAATGGACCTATGGGTGTATTTGAAAACCCAGACTTCCAAGCAGGTACAATCGGTGTGATGGACGCTATCGTGAAACAACCAGGCGTTAAATCAATCATCGGTGGTGGTGACTCAGCTGCCGCAGCAATCAACCTTGGTCGTGCAGACAAGTTCTCATGGATTAGTACGGGCGGAGGTGCTTCAATGGAACTTCTTGAAGGTAAAGTATTGCCAGGACTTGCAGCCTTGACAGAAAAATAAGATTAACTAAATGAATCAAAGAAGAGAGGGATGAAAGTTCCTCTTTTCTTTTGCTCAAAATAAAAACGCTTCCTCTCAACTATTCCTCATAAAATCACCCAAATTATGATAAAATGGAAATAGAAAGTTGAGATTATGAGTTATTTTAAAAAATATAAATTCGATAAATCCCAGTTTAAACTTGGTATGCGAACTTTTAAAACAGGTATTGCTGTTTTCCTAGTTCTCTTGATTTTTGGCTTTTTTGGTTGGAAAGGTCTTCAAATTGGTGCTTTGACAGCTGTTTTTAGCTTGAGGGAGAGTTTTGATAAGAGTGTCCATTTTGGGACTTCGCGTATTCTAGGAAATAGTATTGGTGGCCTCTATGCCTTGGTTTTCTTCCTAATAAATAGTTTTTTCCACGAAGCCTTTTGGGTAACCTTGGTTGTTGTTCCGATTTGTACCATGTTAACCATTATGACAAATGTAGCCATGAATAACAAAGCAGGTGTTATTGGTGGTGTAGCGGCTATGTTAATCATTACCCTATCGATCCCGAGCGGAGAGACAATTTTGTACGTATTTGCGCGTGTATCAGAAACTTTCATGGGAGTTTTTGTCGCAATTCTCGTAAATTACGATATTGATCGTATTCGGCTCTTTTTAGAGAAAAAAGAAAAATAATGTTACATTTTATAACATTATCAATTGACGTTTGTCTTTTTTTAGACTATAATAGACAGAAAGAAGGAAATTGTAAATGAAGGAAAAAGAATTTCGCCGAAATATGGCTGTTTTTCCTATCGGCAGTGTTATGAAGTTGACCGATCTATCGGCGC
Organism: Streptococcus sp. k-628; assembly: GCF_013277475.1. Taxonomy (NCBI): domain Bacteria; kingdom Bacillati; phylum Bacillota; class Bacilli; order Lactobacillales; family Streptococcaceae; genus Streptococcus; species Streptococcus sp. k-628. The sequence continues at coordinate 40,956 of NZ_VMMZ01000039.1, read as the reverse complement.
GTCAGATTCGTTATTATGAAGATCAAGAGTTGATTAAGCCTGATCGAAACGAAGGGAACCGTCGCATGTATTCCTTGAATGACATGGATCGTCTACTTGAAATCAAAGATTATATCTCTGAAGGTTATAATATCGCTGCCATTAAGAAAAAATATGCTGAACGTGAAGCGAAATCCAAGAAAGCGGTGAGTCAGACTGAGGTGCGTCGTGCACTTCACAATGAACTCCTCCAACAGGGTCGCTTTGCTTCACTACAGTCACCTTTTGGTCGCGGTTAGGCAACCGCAAGTAGTCATACATTAAGGAGAAAACTCATGCCAATCACAGCTGCAGATATTCGTCGTGAAGTCAAGGAAAAAAATGTTACCTTTATCCGTCTCATGTTCTCAGATATTTTGGGAACCATGAAAAACGTCGAAATTCCTGCTACAGATGAACAATTAGATAAGGTCTTGTCAAATAAGGCTATGTTTGATGGATCTTCTATTGAAGGGTTTGTACGTATCAATGAGTCAGATATGTACTTGTACCCAGACTTGGATACATGGACAGTCTTCCCTTGGGGAGATGAAAATGGAAGTGTTGCAGGTTTGATCTGTGATGTCTATACAACAGAAGGTGAACCATTTGCGGGGGACCCTCGTGGTAATTTGAAACGAGCTCTTCGTCACATGGAAGAAGTAGGATTCAAATCTTTCAACCTTGGTCCAGAGCCAGAATTCTTCCTATTTAAGTTGGATGAAAATGGAGATCCAACACTTGAAGTGAATGACAAGGGTGGCTACTTTGATTTGGCGCCTACTGACCTTGCGGACAATACACGTCGTGAGATTGTAAATGTCTTGACCAAAATGGGATTTGAAGTAGAAGCCAGTCACCACGAGGTTGCTGTTGGACAGCATGAGATTGACTTTAAGTATGATGAAGTCCTCCGTGCTTGTGATAAGATTCAAATCTTTAAGCTCGTTGTTAAAACCATTGCTCGCAAACACGGACTTTACGCAACCTTTATGGCAAAACCAAAATTTGGTATTGCCGGATCAGGTATGCACTGTAATATGTCCTTGTTTGATGCAGAAGGAAACAATGCCTTCTTTGATCCAAATGATCCAAAAGGAATGCAGTTGTCAGAAACGGCCTACCATTTCCTTGGTGGTTTGATCAAACATGCCTACAACTATACTGCCATCATGAACCCAACGGTTAACTCATACAAACGTTTGGTTCCAGGTTATGAAGCGCCTGTTTACATTGCTTGGGCTGGTCGTAACCGTTCGCCACTTGTGCGCGTGCCTGCTTCACGTGGTATGGGAACTCGTCTTGAGTTACGTTCAGTGGATCCAATGGCGAACCCTTATATCGCTATGGCAGTTCTTTTGGAAGTTGGTTTGCATGGTATTGAAAACAAAATAGAAGCACCAGCTCCTATCGAAGAAAATATCTACATTATGACAGCAGAAGAGCGTAAGGAAGCTGGCATCACAGACCTTCCATCAACTCTTCACAACGCTTTGAAAGCTCTGACTGAAGATGAAGTTGTCAGAGCAGCTCTTGGAGAACATATCTATACTAGTTTTCTTGAAGCTAAACGAATTGAATGGGCTAGCTATGCAACCTTCGTTTCACAATGGGAAATTGATAATTATTTAGACCTTTACTAATATAGAAGAAAGATTGCCTGAGGGCGGTCTTTTTTCTTGCGTTTTATATCGAGGTGTGATATATTTTATATAACGAAGTGCGATATATCGAACTGAATAGGAGGTGCTTATAAATGGAATTAACGGATAAGATTCGTCGAGTTTATCTTCCCATGACGGAAACGGGTTTTTATATCTTGTTCTGTCTGCAAAAGGAAGGTCATGGTTATAGTATTACGCAAAAGGTCAAGGAGATGACAGATTTGCAAGTTTCGATTAGTCCTGGAACTATGTATGGAACCTTGTCAAAGATGGAAAAGGATGGTTTGATTTCCTTTGTCCGAGAAGAGGAGAAGCGTAAAATCTATCAGATAACAGACTTGGGACGCAAAGTCTTAGATATTGAATTGAAACGTATTGAACGGCTCTATAGAAACAGTCGGGAGGAAGGATGATGGAAAAGAAGGTTGTTTATAGAATTGCTACCATTGCGGACTATGATAGAGAGGCTTTATATCTTAGAGAAATGCATGCTAAGGGCTGGAAGCTTAGGAAAGTAAGCTATTCTATCTTATTGTTTGCAGTTAAGTATACCTTTGAAAAGTGTCACCCTGAGCAGGTGTCTTATCAGTTGGATTTTTACCCAATGGAAAAATCAGAGAGAGCCTCCTATTTACAACTGTTTAAAGACTGTGACTGGGAGCATATTACAGACTTTAATGGTTTTTCCTACTTTAGAAAACTTCATTCTGGAATTGAGTCGGATGCCGAGTTTGAAATTTATAATGACACGGCCGGGAAGCTGGTTATGGTCAAACGGATTTTAACGAGGAGGATGCTTCCTATTTCGATTCTCTTTTTAGCTCTACTACCGGTTTTCTCAAAGTTTGTCAGTGGAGGTAGTTCTTTCAGTTGGGAAGTATTTTTGATTTTCATAATAGATGGTGTTTTATTGATAGTTCATGCGATTCAGATTTCTTATATTTTTTGGAGATTGTTTCAAAAGTGGAAAGAATTATCTGATAAATAACGCCAGGCATGTTTTCTAATTTTGGGGTAAGACAATGAATAGAAGAGTAGAATTCCGGATTTTCACCATTGTTGATTTGGACAAGGAAGAAGAATATTTACATGAGATGCATTTGAAAGGTTGGAGGTATAGAACGAGTCGTTTTGGTTTGTTCTATTTTGACCAATGTCAACCAGACGATGTCATCTACTGTATCTATGATTCTAGATTTCTTAAAAAATATAAGTATGAACTGCAAGATTTTAGAAATAGAGGTTGGGAATTGATAGAAACAGGTTTTTGTTCAATTTTTCGTAAACCAGCTTCCGATTTACTTCCAGAGGATCAAGTCTATATGAGTAAGGGGCTCAGATGGGAAGTTATGCGATATAGACTTCGTTCATGTACAGTTGCTTTCTCAGGTGGTCTTGTTGTTTGTATAAGTTTATTTAAAGAAGAGCTTGCTATGTCTTTCTTCGTTATTTTTATTTTATATGCCTTTCTGATTTCTTATTTAATTCTTGGTTTTTTCAGACTTAAAAGGAAATACCAAGTAGATGGAAGGTGAGTTTCTCGGTCTGTAGACTGATTTTTAGCACTCTTGATAAAAGAGTGCTAATTTTTTGAGTTTTTATCTTGACATTCTCTTCTAAGGGTGTATAATAGAATCATAAGTTAGCACTTGAGCGTATCGAGTGCTAATAGATCAGACAGAGAGGAGTGATGAGATGGTTACAGAGCGTCAGCAGGATATTTTAAATCTGATTATTGACATCTTTACCAAAACGCACGAACCTGTCGGATCCAAAGCCTTGCAAGAGTCTATTAACTCTAGCAGTGCAACCATTCGTAATGACATGGCGGCTTTAGAAAAGCAAGGATTGCTTGAGAAGGCTCATACTTCAAGTGGTCGGATGCCAAGTGTTGCTGGTTTTCAGTACTATGTAAAACACTCACTGGATTTTGACCGACTAGCTGAAAATGAGGTTTATGAGATTGTCAAAGCCTTTGATCAGGAATTCTTCAAATTGGAGGATATTCTGCAAGAGGCTGCTAATCTGCTGACAGACTTGAGTGGCTGTACGGTAGTAGCATTGGATGTTGAGCCGAGCAAGCAACGGTTGACAGCCTTTGATATCGTTGTTTTGGGGCAACATACAGCCTTGGCAGTATTCACCCTAGACGAGTCTCGAACGGTTACCAGTCAGTTTCTGATTCCAAGGAACTTTTTGCAGGAGGACTTGCTGAAGCTGAAGAGCATCATTCAGGAACGTTTCCTCGGCCACACCGTTCTAGATATTCACTACAAGATTCGGACGGAGATTCCGCAGATTATCCAGCGTTACTTTACAACAACGGACAATGTCATCGATCTCTTTGAACATATCTTTAAGGAAATGTTCAACGAAAATATTGTGGTGGCGGGCAAGGTTAATCTCTTGAATTTTGCTAATCTAGCAGCCTATCAGTTCTTTGACCAACCGCAAAAGGTGGCTCTGGAGATTCGTGAGGGGTTGCGTGAAGATCAGATGCAAAACGTCCGTGTTGCAGACAGTCAAGAGTCCTGTCTAGCTGACCTAGCGGTGATTAGTAGCAAGTTCCTCATTCCTTATCGGGGAGTTGGAATTCTAGCCATTATCGGTCCAGTCAATCTGGATTACCAACAGCTAATCAACCAAGTCAATGTAGTCAATCGTGTTTTAACCATGAAGTTGACAGATTTTTACCGCTACCTCAGCAGTAATCATTACGAAGTACATTAAGATTGAAATCATTAAAGGAGGCGAAAATGGCCCAAGATATAAAAAATGAAGAAGTAGAAGAAGTTCAAGAAGAGGAAGTTGTGGAAACGGTAGAAGAAACAACTCCTGAGAAATCTGAGTTGGACTTGGCAAATGAACGTGCAGATGAGTTCGAAAACAAATACCTTCGCGCTCATGCAGAAATGCAAAATATCCAACGCCGTGCCAATGAAGAGCGTCAAAACTTGCAACGTTATCGTAGCCAAGACTTGGCAAAAGCAATCTTACCATCGCTCGACAACCTTGAGCGTGCACTCGCAGTTGAAGGTTTGACAGATGATGTGAAGAAGGGCTTGGAAATGGTGCAAGAAAGCTTGATTCACGCTTTGAAAGAAGAAGGAATCGAAGAAATCGCAGCTGATGGTGAATTTGACCATAACTACCATATGGCCATCCAAACTCTCCCAGCAGACGATGAACACCCAGCAGATAGCATCGCTCAAGTTTTCCAAAAAGGCTACAAACTCCATGACCGCATCCTACGCCCAGCCATGGTAGTGGTGTATAACTAAGATACAAAGCCCGTAAAAAGCTCGCAGTAAAAATAGGAGATTGACGAAGTGTTCGATGAACACAAGAAAATCTATCTTTTTTACTCAGAGCTTAGGGCGTGTTCAATTAGGCAATTCTGACGGTAACTAAAGCAATTCGTCAGAAAACGGCAATCGCTATGGCGTTTGCCTAGCCTCCTTACTAACTCGTCGTCGAAATAAAATCGATTTCGACTCCTCGTGTCGTAACATAATAGGAAACTTGTCCGAAACGACAATAAACTATGAAAGAAAGATAAGAGGCAAGCCGGAGGCTTGCAAGGAAGATATTTCCCACCGTGGTGAAAGTTTCAGTAGCAAAAGCTACTGAAACAGGGGATTTTTGAGACAATAGGCTCAAAAATAAGTGATGAAATCCCGAAGGGAGTTGCTCACGTCCCCACCACTTAAGGGAAATATCAAAAAATCAAAATTCGAATTAAAATTTAAGGAGAAAAACACATGTCTAAAATTATCGGTATTGACTTAGGTACAACAAACTCAGCAGTTGCAGTTCTTGAAGGAACTGAAAGCAAAATCATCGCAAACCCAGAAGGAAACCGCACAACTCCATCTGTAGTCTCATTCAAAAACGGCGAAATCATCGTTGGTGACGCTGCGAAACGTCAAGCAGTCACAAACCCAGATACAGTTATCTCTATTAAATCTAAAATGGGAACTTCTGAAAAAGTTTCTGCTAACGGAAAAGAATACACTCCACAAGAAATCTCAGCTATGATTCTTCAATATTTGAAAGGCTACGCTGAAGACTACCTTGGTGAAAAAGTAACCAAGGCAGTTATCACAGTTCCAGCTTACTTCAACGATGCTCAACGTCAAGCAACAAAAGACGCTGGTAAAATCGCTGGTCTTGAAGTAGAACGTATCGTCAACGAACCAACTGCAGCAGCTCTTGCTTACGGTTTGGATAAGACTGACAAAGAAGAAAAAATCTTGGTATTTGACCTTGGTGGTGGTACATTCGACGTCTCTATCCTTGAATTGGGTGACGGTGTCTTCGACGTATTGTCAACTGCAGGGGACAACAAACTTGGTGGTGATGACTTTGACCAAAAAATCATCGATCACTTGGTAGCAGAATTCAAGAAAGAAAACGGTATTGACTTGTCTACTGACAAGATGGCGATGCAACGTTTGAAAGATGCGGCTGAAAAAGCGAAGAAAGATCTTTCTGGTGTAACTTCAACACAAATCAGCTTGCCATTCATCACTGCAGGTGAGGCTGGACCTCTTCACTTGGAAATGACTTTGACTCGTGCGAAATTTGACGATTTGACTCGTGACCTTGTTGAACGTACAAAAGTTCCAGTTCGTCAAGCCCTTTCAGATGCAGGTTTGAGCTTGTCAGAAATCGACGAAGTTATCCTTGTTGGTGGTTCAACTCGTATCCCAGCCGTTGTCGAAGCTGTTAAGGCTGAAACTGGTAAAGAACCAAACAAATCAGTAAACCCTGATGAAGTAGTTGCTATGGGTGCGGCAATCCAAGGTGGTGTCATCACTGGTGATGTCAAAGACGTTGTCCTTCTTGACGTAACACCATTGTCACTTGGTATTGAAACAATGGGTGGTGTCTTCACAAAACTCATCGACCGCAACACAACAATTCCAACATCTAAATCACAAGTCTTCTCAACTGCGGCAGACAACCAACCAGCCGTTGATATCCACGTTCTTCAAGGTGAACGCCCAATGGCAGCAGATAACAAGACTCTTGGACGTTTCCAATTGACTGATATCCCAGCTGCACCTCGTGGAATTCCTCAAATCGAAGTAACATTTGACATCGATAAGAATGGTATCGTGTCTGTTAAAGCTAAAGACCTTGGAACTCAAAAAGAACAAACAATTGTGATCCAATCGAACTCAGGTTTGACTGACGAAGAAATTGACCGCATGATGAAAGATGCAGAAGCTAACGCTGAAGCAGATAAGAAACGTAAAGAAGAAGTTGACCTTCGTAACGAAGTAGATCAAGCTATCTTTGCGACTGAAAAGACAATCAAGGAAACTGAAGGCAAAGGATTCGACGCAGAACGTGACGCTGCCCAAGCTGCCCTTGATGACCTTAAGAAAGCTCAAGAAGACAACAACTTGGACGACATGAAAGCAAAACTTGAAGCATTGAACGAAAAAGCTCAAGGACTTGCTGTTAAACTCTACGAACAAGCCGCAGCAGCGCAACAAGCTCAAGCAGGAGCAGAAGGCGCACAAGCAACAGGAAACGCAGGTGATGACGTCGTAGACGGAGAGTTTACGGAAAAGTAATGAGTAGTAATATTAATCTTTTTGAAGTAGTTGATTCTAAGGAACAGTACGAAAAATTCACTGCTTTGGCACGTGAAAGCTATACTGAGTTACAGAGTCAGATAAAAAATAAATTCCAATCTGGTCAAAAAGAAGAACTATTAGAATACAAAGTAAATATTTTAGCAGAGCATGCGAATAAGGAAAATGATATAAGTATTATTAGTAATTTGATTTTTGGTATTTTTCTACCAGCAATTGTAACGTATGTGACAGCGCTTATTCTTAATAATTTTGATAAAGATATTAGTTCTAACTCATTTCTTATCTCTCTAATTCAAATGATTTTATCAACTTTTGTTATTTTTTCAGCTATCTTTAATCTAAATAGATATAACAAGACTCTTATGAAGAGGAGAGCTAATATTTCTTTGAAAAGAGCTATAGTGTTTTTAGAAAATTATGAAGTTGATTAATAGCTTAAAGAAATCCAGAGGTTGCAACCCAGCCTCTGTTTTTCGGTAAAAAGGAACGACACTAATATTTTGATTCGTTTCGCAATACTAACAGAAAGGAACAAGGGTGTTCGTAACTGAACACGGGTTTCCAAATTTCTTACTCAATATAAAAGAAAGGAATTGAACCCGACCTAAATTCTCGGAAAAAAGATAAATCTGTCTAGGAGCATCGCTCCAGCGTCAGATTTCCTATTTTTCAGTCGAATTTTACGGTCTTGGTATCTTGTATGAACAATACTGAATTTTATGATCGTCTGGGGGTGTCAAAAAACGCTTCGGCAGACGAAATCAAAAAAGCTTATCGTAAGCTTTCGAAAAAATATCACCCAGATATCAATAAGGAGCCTGGTGCTGAGGAAAAGTACAAGGAAGTTCAGGAAGCCTATGAGACTTTGAGTGACGACCAAAAACGTGCTGCCTATGACCAATACGGTGCTGCTGGAGCCAACGGTGGTTTTGGTGGAGCTGGTGGTTTCGGCGGTTTCGATGGGGCAGGAGGCTTCGGTGGTTTTGAAGATATCTTCTCAAGTTTCTTCGGCGGAGGCGGTGCTTCACGCAATCCAAATGCTCCTCGTCAAGGGGATGACCTCCAGTATCGTGTGAACTTGACCTTTGAAGAAGCTATTTTTGGAGCTGAAAAAGAAGTTAAATACAATCGTGAAGCAAGCTGTAGTACATGTAATGGTTCTGGTGCTAAGCCAGGAACAAGTCCAGTCACTTGTGGACGCTGTCATGGCGCTGGTGTTATTAACGTCGATACGCAGACTCCGCTTGGTATGATGCGTCGCCAAGTAACCTGTGATGTCTGTCATGGTCGCGGAAAAGAAATTAAAGATCCATGTACAACCTGTCACGGTACTGGTCATGAAAAACAAGCTCATAGCGTACATGTGAAAATCCCTGCTGGTGTGGAAACTGGTCAACAAATTCGCTTAGCTGGTCAGGGTGAAGCAGGATTTAACGGTGGACCTTATGGTGACTTGTATGTAGTAGTTTCTGTGGAAGCCAGCGACAAGTTTGAACGTGAAGGAACTACTATTTTCTACAATCTCAACCTCAACTTTGTTCAAGCGGCTCTTGGTGATACAGTAGATATTCCAACTGTTCACGGTGATGTTGAATTGGTTATCCCAGAGGGAACTCAGACTGGTAAGAAATTCCGCCTACGTGGCAAGGGAGCTCCAAGCCTTCGTGGCGGTGCAGTTGGTGACCAATACGTTACCGTTAATGTCGTAACACCGACAGGCTTGAACGAACGCCAAAAAGCAGCCTTGAAAGAATTCGCAGCTGCAGGTGATTTAAAAGTCAATCCAAAGAAAAAAGGCTTCTTTGACCATATTAAAGATGCCTTTGAAGGAGAATAAAGCAAAAAGAGCCGTTGGGCTCTTTTTTTATAGATTTTTTAAAACTTTCCTTAAGTAATGACGGACGGTAGCGACCTTCTTCGAAGTTCCATACCTAAACTTTGAGCCTAGGTCTCAAAGTTTCCGGACACCTGAAACCAAACTGTTTCAGGTGTTTTCATTATGGCGGAAAGTCTGGGGAAGTATTCGATTTAGTTATGAAACGGTGAATAATACTCTTCCAAAATCTCTTCAAACCACGTCAGCGTCGGCTTGTCTACAACCTCAAAACGGTGTTTTGAGCAGCCTGCGCCTAGCTTTCTAGTTTGCTCTTTGATTTTTATTGAGTATGAGTTGCCTAAATTATGATGTATAGTTGATGGGATATAACTTGTTTACCTTTTAAAAAAGAGCCGTTGGGCTCTTTTACTTATCTTCGATTTCCTGTGTTTCTTTAATCACAGCTAGTCTAGTCTGGATATCTTTTTCCAAGACCTTAAACTTGTAAGTCAGGTCTTCTTGGTATTCCTTGATGAGTTCTTTTTGTTGGTCGATGATTTGTAGGCTGTTTTGGATAATATCCACATCATCCTTGATAGCTTGAACGCGGTCAGTGGTATTCAAGACTTCATCTGTGATGGTTTGGCGATTTTTTGTAACCAGATAACTTCCAGCTGCAGCTCCTGCAAATAGCAGTAGATTGGATAATTTCATGGCAACTCCTTAGGCATTTTTGATGGTTTCAGCGACTTGAGCAAGTTTGTCAAAGTCTGGTTCGTGGACGATAAAATCAATCTTGAGGTCATCGTCCGCACTGTAGCGAGGCACGAGGTGAACGTGGGTATGAAAGACGGTTTGACCTGCGATTTCTTCACAGTTAGCAATGATATTCATACCAGCAGCCTTGGTAGCTTTCATGACTTTTTGAGCTACTTTTGGTACTTGGGCAAAGAGTTGGCTAGCGCTGGTAGCGTCCATTTCCAAAAGATTGCGATAGTGTTCTTTTGGCACGACTAAGGTGTGTCCTGGTGTCACTTGAGAAATATCCAGAAAGGCAAGAACCTGCTCATCTTCATATACTTTTGAAGCAGGAATTTCCCCTGCGATGATTTTACAAAAAATGCAATCTGACATAAAATCTACCTCTACTGTATTGAATTTTGATATAATATAGCTACATTATACCAGATTTGGAGAAAATATGTTAGAAATTAAAAACCTGACAGGTGGCTATGTTCATGTCCCTGTCTTGAAAGATGTGTCCTTTACTGTTGAAAGTGGGCAGCTGGTCGGTCTGATTGGTCTCAATGGTGCTGGAAAATCGACGACAATCAATGAGATTATCGGTCTGTTGACACCTTATAGTGGTTCTATCAATATCAATGGCTTGACCCTGCAAGAAGATGCGACTAGCTACCGCAAGCAAATTGGCTACATTCCTGAGACACCTAGTCTGTATGAGGAATTGACCCTCAGAGAGCATATCGAAACGGTTGCCATGGCTTATGGTATTGAGCAGAAAGTGGCTTTTGATCGAGTAGAACCTTTGTTAAAAATGTTCCGTCTGGATCAGAAATTGGACTGGTTCCCTGTTCATTTTTCCAAAGGGATGAAGCAAAAGGTCATGATTATCTGTGCTTTTGTGGTGGATCCGAGTCTTTTCATCGTGGATGAGCCTTTCCTTGGTCTGGATCCGCTGGCTATTTCTGACTTGATTCAGCTGTTGGAAGTGGAAAAGCAAAAAGGCAAGTCTATTCTCATGAGTACCCACGTGCTGGATTCGGCGGAGAAGATGTGTGATGCCTTTGTCATTCTTCACAAGGGAGAGGTGCGTGCTAAGGGGAATCTCCTGCAACTGCGCGAAGCCTTTGATATGCCTGAGGCTAGTTTGAATGATATTTACTTGGCTCTGACCAAAGAGGAGGAGCTATGAAAGACTTGTTTTTAAAGAGAAAGCAGGCTTTTCGTAAGGAGTGTGTCGGTTATCTGCGCTATGTTCTCAATGACCACTTTGTCTTGTTCCTGCTTGTTCTGCTGGGCTTTCTAGCCTACCAGTACAGTCAACTCTTGCAACATTTTCCTGAAAATCATTGGCCCATCCTTTTATTTGTAGGAATTACGTCTGTTTTACTTTTGCTTTGGGGTGGAATTGCCACCTATATGGAGGCTCCGGACAAGCTCTTTCTCTTAGTCGGAGAAGAGGAAATCAAACTCCATCTCAAGCGTCAAACTGGCATTTCCCTAGTATTTTGGCTCTTTGTCCAAACCCTTTTCTTGCTGTTATTTGCGCCCTTATTTTTAGCAATGGGCTATGGCTTGCCTGTTTTTCTGGTCTATGTGCTTTTATTGGGAGTAGGTAAATATTTCCTCTTTCGTCAAAAGGCTAGCAAATTTTTCACGGAAACTGGACTGAACTGGGACTATGTTATTTCCCAAGAAAGCAAGCGTAAGCAAGTCTTGCTTCGTTTCTTTGCCCTTTTTACGCAGGTCAAGGGAATTTCAAACAGCGTCAAGCGTCGTGTCTATCTGGACTTTATCCTAAAGGCCGTTCAGAAGGCGCCTGGGAAGATTTGGCAAAATCTCTATCTGCGTTCTTATCTGCGAAATGGAGACCTCTTTGCCCTCAGTCTTCGTCTTCTCTTGCTTTCCATACTGGCACAGGTCTTTATCGAGCAAGCTTGGATTGCGACAGCAGTGGTGGTTCTCTTTAACTACCTCTTGCTCTTCCAGTTGCTGGCCCTCTATCACGCCTTTGACTACCAGTATTTGACCCAACTCTTTCCGCTGGACAAGGGGCAAAAGGAAAAAGGCTTGCAGGCTGTAGTCAGAGGATTGACCAGTTTGGTCTTAGTAGTGGAATTAGTTGTTGGGTTGATTACCTTCCAAGAAAAACTAGCCCTTCTAGCCTTACTGGGAGCTGGTTTGGTTTTACTAGTCTTGTACTTACCTTATCAAGTAAAACGTCAGATGCAGGACTAACATTGCTTATATGATATTAAAAAAGAAGTTGAGTTCAGTTTGTCTCAGCTTCTTTTTAGTTGCTACAGGATAATGGTTGGCCCGTAGAGACTCAACTTGGTCTTGACTTGGTCAAAGTGAAAGCGATCATAGGCCCGCCAAGCGGCGCGAGTGGGAGCATCTGGATCAAGAGCGCTGAGTCCCATGAGAAGACTGGAAGTCTGGTAAAATTTTTCCAGTTCAATCAAGACTCGATTATCCACTGTCTCAGCCTTTGCTAGAAAGCCAAGAATAGAGTTTAATTGCTCCTGAAAGCGGACGTCGTCAGCGGTTGCCTGTCTGCATGCTTGGTAGGCTTTGTTTAAGTCAGTTATCAGTGCCTGAGCAGTTTTAATTGGGTCTGTCATTTACGTGACCTCCTATATAATTTATGTTTTAAGGTAAGGGATTGTGTAAATCTCCTAGTGAGGCACCTATATTATTAGCAACATTGCCAACTATGTTGCCCCAATCAATGATACATTTACCATTATCAAGATTAGCTTTATTATATGAATATCCATTTCTACATAGTACATTATCGCTAATCATATGAAACGGAGAATACCATCCATATGGAATACTACCGCCATTTATATGAGAAAGTTCGATTGATGTTAATTGTTTTGTTTTATTTGACTTGGCCATAATTTTCTCCTTGTTATATTTACGTCAATTGCAATAGAGTATATTTATAGGGTGTTAATCATGGTGGATGTGAATAAATCATATGCACCCCTCCTTTTTTGATGATTTTTAAAGTTGTTGCAAACATAGTCTTTCTATAATCATAGTCTATCACTTTTATCTCCTTTTTCGCCTTCAAATCTTTAATTGTCCTTGAAATTTCCTGAATGGTCCTGTTAAGATTTTATGATAAAATAGTTGTAACCTCATCATGATGTTATGGAAAAATAATCCTTTTAGGAGCTTTCAAAGACTGTTTAGGATTGGGTGCGCTTGTGTGAGAACTTTTCTGTTATTCTTTTCTTAGGAGGAGAATCCAATGAAACATATGATTATTCAGACACAGAAAACAGTTTATAAAGTAAACATCGACGATGTCTACTATATCCAAACACATCCAACTAAAGCCCATACCGTACAGATTGTTACAGAAGAGGCTAGTTTTAATATGGTTCAAAATTTAAGTAATCTTGAGAACCAATATGGGGAAAACTTGATGAGGTGTCATAGAAATTGTTTGGTCAATCTTGATAAAGTAAAATCGATTGATTTTCAAGAAAGAATCCTTTTTCTTGGAGAAGAAGGTCAATACGCTGTCAAGTATGCCAGACGTCGCTATAGAGAAATTCGCCAAAAATGGTTGAAACAAGGAGAGTAAGAAGATGAGAATATTTGTTTTAGAAGATGATTTTTCCCAACAGACTAGGATTGAAACGACGATTGAGAAACTTTTGAAAGAACATCATATCGTTCCCAGCTCCTTTGAGGTCTTTGGTAAGCCAGACCAACTGCTGGCAGAGGTGCATGAGAAGGGAGCCCATCAGCTATTCTTTTTGGATATTGAGATTCGAAATGAAGAGATGAAGGGGCTGGAAGTGGCTAGAAAGATTCGGGATCGGGATCCTTATGCCCTGATTGTCTTTGTGACGACTCACTCGGAGTTTATGCCCCTGTCCTTTCGCTATCAGGTGTCTGCTTTGGACTACATTGATAAGGCCCTTTCAGCAGAGGAGTTTGAATCTCGTATCGAGACAGCCCTTCTCTATGCCAATAGTCAAGACAGTAAAAGTCTGGCGGAAGATTGCTTTTACTTTAAATCAAAATTTGCCCAATTCCAGTATCCTTTTAAAGAGGTTTACTATCTCGAAACGTCTCCCAGAGCCCATCGTGTTATTCTCTATACCAAGACAGACAGGCTGGAATTTACAGCGAGTTTAGAGGAGGTTTTCAAGCAGGAGCCTCGTCTCTTGCAGTGCCATCGCTCTTTTCTCATCAATCCAGCCAATGTGGTTCGTTTGGATAAGAAAGAGAAACTCCTTTTCTTTCCTAATGGCGGAAGCTGTATGATAGCGCGTTATAAGGTCAGGGAAGTGTCTGAGGCTATTAATAACTTACACTGAGCTAGGAGAGTTTATGAATATTGCTTGGATATTATTGTATACACTTATTACTCATGGACTAGAAATTGTCATTTTCTTTAAGGTGGATGGAATTGGTATCACTTTTGAGAGGATTTTTAAGGCTTTTCTTTTTAAGATACTGTTGGCCTTTGTTTTTTTAATGATTGAATATATGGTGGGAGATAATTACCTATTTTATTTTATGGAACCCTTGTACGGCATAGGCTTATCTTTCTTATTGTTAAGAGGACTTCCTAAAAAACTCCTTCTCTTTTATGGTCTCTTTCCAATGATATTAGTGAATCTCTTTCATAGAGGTGTTTCCTATTTTGTGCTTCCATTTTTGGGACAAGGGCAAGTATATGATGACTACTCATTTGCTTGGTTATGTATAATAATTTTCAATTTCTTCATTTCCCTAGTCTTTTTGAAATGGTTGGACTATGATTTCACTAACTTGAGAAGGGAGATTCTAGATAAAACTTTTCAAAAGTCCCTGACTACGATTAACTGGATAATGGGGGCGTACTATTTGGTGATGCAAAGTCTGTCTTTCTTTGAATATGAACAAGGTATTCAATCAAAGACTGTTCGCCATCTGATTCTGGTGTTTTACTTTCTCTTTTTTATGGGGATTATCAAGAAACTGGATACCTATTTGAAGGACAAACTCCATGAGAGATTGGACCAAGAGCAGACCTTGCGCTACAGAGATATGGAACGCTATAGTCGGCATATAGAGGAACTTTACAAGGAAGTACGGAGTTTTCGCCATGACTACACCAACCTTTTGACCAGCTTACGTCTGGGCATTGAAGAGGAGGATATGGAGCAGATAAAAGAGGTCTACGACTCGGTCTTAAAGGATTCTAGTGAAAAATTGCAGGACAACAAATATGACCTGGGCCGATTGGTGAATGTTCGTGATAAAGCCCTCAAAAGTCTCCTAGCAGGGAAATTTCTAAAAGCCAGAGAAAAGGATATTGTCTTTAATGTCGAAGTTCCAGAGGAGATTCAGGTCGAGGGGATGAGCTTGCTTGATTTTCTAACCATTGTGTCTATCCTTTGTGACAATGCTATTGAAGCTAGTGTAGAAGCCTGTCAACCTCATGTTTCAATCGCCTTTTTAAAAAATGGGGCACAGGAGACCTTTATCATCGAAAACTCCATCAAAGAAGAGGGCATCGATATTTCTGAAATCTTCTCCTTTGGAGCAAGCTCTAAGGGGGAGGAGAGAGGAGTTGGTCTCTATACCGTCATGAAAATTGTGGAAAGCCATCCCAATACCAGTCTAAATACCACCTGTCAAAATCAAGTCTTTCGTCAGGTTTTAACAGTTCACTCGATGTCAGTTGATGATTAGAAGATCTGTGGAAAGAAGTACCGCCTGTAGTCATCAATTAAAATGCCATAGTATATGAGGTACCCTATATGAATAAGAAATCCTTTTTTATCATCTGTTCTACGTTAATCATAGCATCGAATCTTCTCATGATTTCCGTGGTGAACAAGGGAGAAGAAACAGGGAGCAACCTGTTTGTGATTGCTATAGCCTGTGTTTTGCTACCAGCCTTTTTATATGCGGTTGAGAACCGACTGACTTCTTTAATTCGGACAGGGTCAATAGCTTTACTCTTATTGACAGTATTGTCTTTAGTCCGTCTTGTCAACAGAATAGAGAGGACGCCTGAAATTCTCAACATTATCATTACCCTCCTGGTTTTGGCAGGTGGGACAGCCTGTATCCTGGTTGCAATCATGAGAATCTATCAGAACAGACGGAAGTAAGGGTGAATAGTTTTCTATTTTGTATTTTCACATTGTTAAGTTTCCATAGGGCAAGTATGTTTTTCATGCTTGCTTTTTAAATTTTTTACAATTCAAGATGTTTTGATGACCATTTATGATTTGGATGGAAAATTTTAAAAAATAGTAGTATACTAACCTTATTAAGGTTGTAATAGGACGAAAGTAAAAAGAGGTATTCCTCGTGAATGCAAAAACAATGTTACAATTGGCTATTATGGTTGCTTAAAGACTTGAGCTTGTGTATTTGGAGGTAATTATGGATTTCAAAAGTTTTCTTATTGCTTTTGTTGTTGGTATGTTTGTTTCTTTTATTACTTCTGTAATTAGGGAAAAATTTTTAAAATCTCCAAAGAAGAATAAAGATAGATCTAATTAGATAAAAAATCTACAAATTAAGTTGGTATCAATATGGTGTAAAGGGCAAGTATGTTTTTCATGCTTGCTTTTTAAATTTTTTACAATTCAAGATGTTTTGATGACCATTCGTGATTTGAGTGATCTAAGGTCAAAATAAGTGCTATACTAATAGTGTAAAGGTTGTAGCTCAACAAACATTTAGGAGGAAATTTTATGAAGACAAAAATACTGATTATTTTCGTTCTATATCTAATCATGTCCATCTTTCTTTATCCGCTTAGGGAGAGTACTTGGTATCAGCTATTTTATACCATAGCCTATGTGATTGCGGTTATGATTTATCTTGCTTTAACTAAAAAGAAAGGAGCAAAGAAATGAAAACTTTTCTTGCTAAAAAACGGAACATCTTCCTTGCGAGATTGTTCTTAGGTCAGTTGCCCTTGCTTGTCTCTACTTATCTATTTCTATCTCGTCAGTTTTTAAATTTTTCCTTAGTTTTCCAATTTCTTTTGGTGGTTATTAACTTGGCTTCTATTTTAGTCACTGTTTATCTCACTAGGGAAATGAGGATAAGAGAGTTTGAAGACGATGATTTGGTTAGTCCTAGAACCAATCAACTGATGTTCATCGGCTTGACAGGCTTTATGTCTATTATTTGTTTGTATAGAGGTATCACAGCAGGAGAATCTTATCAACAACTAATCGCTTATATTGGTGCTATTCTTTGCTTGATTATCATGCTTTTACTCATTTGGGGCTTGAAGTATTATAAAAAGTAGGGGCTAATGAAGTTTTTACAATTCAAGATGTCTCGATGACAATTCAAGATTTGGATGAAAAACTTTAACAAATAGTGCTATACTGAAATTGTCAAAGTTGCAACGGGTGCTGCTACATTATGTTAAAAATCGCTCTTGATTGATAAGCTGGATTTGTTAGGAAAGGAGTAAATAATTATGGATAAGAAAAAGATAGTTTCGACTATAATATGTATAGTATTTCTTGTAGTGTCAGTAGATAATTTTTTTAGAGACTTAACCCCGTTATTGTTCATTTTAAATATTATTGGCCTAACTTGTTTTTTAGTGTTAACATACACTAACATAAAAGAGATAGTCTTAAATATAAGTAAATGATGATTTGGTTAGTCCTAGAACCAATCAACTTATGTTTATCGGTTTGACAGGTTTTATGTCTATTATCTGTTTGTATAGAGGTATCACAGCAGGAGAATTCTATCAACAACTAATTGCCTATATTGGCGTTATTCTCTGCTTGATTATCATGCTTTTACTCATTTGGGGCTTGAAGTATTATAAAAAGTAGCTTTCTATCCTTTTCTGACAGGATATTTGAGTAGAAGGCTCTATTAAATTGTTAGTGAAATAAATGAATGGAGGTGTTTAATATGAAATACAGATTATTTTTTGTTATTTTCTTGAGTAGTATGTTGGATATTCTTTTAGGGACATTTTTACAAATCTCTAATGTATCGATTGGGTGGCTTGTTCTCTACAGTGGATTATTTGAAGCAGGAGTTTTCCTTCTTGCCAATAAAGGGTTGGCGATAAAAATCAAGGAGGCAGACATTCAAAACCGTTTTAAATTTATTTTTGGAAAAACGCTATGGTTTCAAATTCTTTTGCTCATCTTTTTGATGGTCAAACTGTATCTTGGTTTGGATGCGAGATTGATTTTATTCTATGGACATATTTTCATTGTCTTTAATGCCTTAATGTATCTATTATCTAGTAGTCAGGTTAGCCTTAAAAAGAACAAACTGCCTTCTTAATCTTGCAGTAGTAGACCCTGACAAGGGGATGTCATAGTGGGGAGGATTTCTATGAAAAAGTATCAACTTCTATTCAAAATAAGTGCAGTCTTCTCTTACTTATTTTTCGTATTTGGTCTTTCTCAGCTGACGCTTATCGTCCAAAATTATTGGCAATTTTCTTCCCAGATTGGCAATTTCGTCTGGATTCAAAATATCTTGAGTTTACTATTTAGCGGAGTCATGATTTGGATTCTGGTTAAGACAGGTCATGGTTATCTCTTTCACATTCCAAGAAAAAAATGGCTTTGGTATTCGATTTTGACAGTATTAGTGCTAGTGCTCCAGATCTCTTTTAACGTTCAGATAGCTAAACATGTTCAGTCAACTGCTGAAGGTTGGGCCGTATTGATCGGTTATAGTGGGACCAACTTTGCTGAGCTAGGTATCTATGTAACCCTGTTTTTCCTGACTCCACTAATGGAAGAGTTGATTTATAGGGGATTACTTCAACACGCCTTCTTTAAGCATTCGCGATTTGGCCTTGATTTGCTTCTTCCTTCCATTTTGTTTGCTCTTCCTCATTTTTCAAACTTACCTAGTCTGTTAGATATTTTCGTCTTTGCGACATTTGGCATCATCTTTGCCGGTTTGACCCGCTATACCAAGAGTATTTATCCATCCTATGCGGTGCATGTGATCAATAATATTGTAGCGACCTTCCCGTTTTTGCTCACTTTTTTACATAGGGTCTTGGGGTAAAAAAACAAAAGTCTTGCTTTTCAGCCATAGAGGAGGTTACCATGTATAAACACTTATTTTTCCTAGATTCCAAAACCTTAGACTGGTTGACTCCTTATATTCTGGTCTTGGCTTCTGACACCATTACCTTTAATGTTTTTGTGCTAACCTTTGTATCTGTTATGGCCTTTTATTTCCTAAACCCCATGCTATCTTTAATGGCTATCTTTTTAGGGGGTGGTTATGTGGTCGGATTTTGGTTACTCAAATGGTTTGTTTTGGAAAGGCTAGAACTAAAGAATGACGCGTAGGAAGTCTGTTTGGTGAGGAGGATAGTTTTATGGAGTTTTTTGATAAATTTCATGCCTTGTGCTTTGGATTTTTAGTACTACTAATCGTCATTACAGTTCCTTATACGATTAACCATGGAGATTTTTTTCAAAATGAATCTGCATTGATTATTGTAAGTCTTCTTGTAACCTCGCTGAGTGTTGCTTATGCTAGAAAGTTTGAAATGATTTCTTTTGGGATGTTAAGCAAGAAAGACCTTTTGCTTTTCATTGCAATCTTTCTTCTAAGTGTGCTTGAGACGCTGGTTTATATTCATTTCTTCGCTATTTCTTCTGGCGCAGGAGTTCAACACTTGGCGGAAGTCAGCAGAGGAATTTCTCTGTCTTTGATTTTGACTACCTCAGTTTTTGGCCCCATCCAGGAGGAACTCATTTTCAGAGGACTTCTTCAAGGTGCGGTTTTTGACAATTCTTGGTTAGGGATTGTACTGACTTCCTCTCTCTTTTCTTTTATGCATGGACCTTCTAATGTCCCTTCGTTTATTTTTTATCTACTTGGGGGCTTGTTGCTGGGCTTTGCTTATAAAAAGAGCCAAAACTTATGGGTTTCTACTCTAGTCCACATGTTTTACAACAGTTGGCCACTCTTATATTATTTATAAAAATTATGAAAAGGTAAGCAGAAGACGGTGCTTGCCTTTTTCAAGCTATAATGATAGCCCGAGCCAATTGAGATGCTTTTCTTTGAGAATCGGGCGTGGAGCGGTTGACGAATAGGCCAAAAACTAGTAGAATAGTAAGGAAACTTTATACGGAGGAAAGAAATGGATTTGGGTGATAATGAGCTAACACTGACTCCCATACCTGGGAAAAGTGGCAAGGCTTATATGGGTAGCTATCCTGATGGGAAGCGTATCTTTGTAAAAATGAACACCTCTCCAATCCTACCTGGTCTAGCTAGAGAACAAATTGCTCCACAATTATTATGGAGTCGCCGTTTGGCAGATGGGCGTGATATGTGTGCTCAAGAATGGTTGACAGGCAAAATATTGACCCCCTATGATATGAATCGTAAGCAAATCGTCAATATTTTAACCCGTCTTCATCGCTCACGTCCGTTGATGACACAGTTGAGTCGTTTGGGATATGCCATGGAAACACCTGTAGATTTACTACAGTCTTGGCAGGAAACTGCTCCAGATGCTTTGCGTAAAAATCATTTTATCAGTGAAGTGATGGCTGATTTACGTCAGACTATTCCAGGATTTAGAGAGGACTATGCGACCATTGTCCATGGAGATGTACGACATAGTAATTGGATTGAGACAGATAGTGGCTTGATTTATTTGGTAGATTGGGATTCGGTTCGCTTGACCGACCGCATGTTTGATGTGGCCCATATGCTCTGCCATTATATTCCAGAACATCAGTGGAAGGAATGGTTGACCTACTACGGTTACAAGTACAATCAAACAGTATTAAGTAAATTGTATTGGTATGGTCAATTGTCTTACTTGAGCCAGATTTCCAAGTATTATATGAACCAAGATTTAGAAAATGTCAATCGGGAGATCCATGGCTTGCGTCACTTCCGAGACAAGTATGGAAAGAGAAGATGAGAGTTAGAAATCGTAAAGGGGCGACAGAATTACTAGAGGCAAATCCCCAGTATGTGGTCCTCAATCCCTTGGAAGCCAAGGGAAAATGGCGGGACTTGTTTGGCAATGACAATCCCATTCATGTGGAAGTTGGAAGTGGAAAGGGTGCCTTTGTTTCAGGTATGGCCAAGCAGAACCCTGACATCAACTATATCGGGATTGATATTCAAAAGTCTGTTTTGAGCTACGCTTTGGACAAGGTGCTTGAAGTTGGAGTGCCTAATATCAAGCTTCTGTGGGTGGATGGTTCTGATTTGACTGACTACTTTGAAGACGGTGAGATTGATCGTTTGTATCTGAACTTTTCAGATCCTTGGCCTAAAAAACGCCATGAAAAGCGTCGGTTGACTTACAAGACCTTCTTGGATACCTTCAAACGTATCTTGCCTGAAAATGGAGAAATTCATTTCAAGACGGATAACCGTGGCTTGTTTGAGTACAGTTTAGTGAGCTTTTCTCAGTATGGCATGAAGCTCAATGGTGTCTGGCTTGATTTACATGCCAGTGATTTTGAAGGCAATGTCATGACAGAATACGAGCAAAAATTCTCCAACAAGGGGCAAGTTATCTACCGAGTTGAGGCAGAATTTTAAGAAATAGCCTGAAATCAGGCTGTATAAGTGCTTTTGCTTTACATAAGTTGGGAAACGTGCTATACTAAGAGTAAGAATATGAAAAGTGAGGCGGGGAAATATCTTCGCCTCTTGCTTATGAGGAGGTGGACGCAATCGCAACAATCGTAGAATTAGTCAGAGAAGTTGTAGAACCTGTCATAGAAGCACCTTTCGAACTCGTGGATATCGAGTATGGAAAGATTGGCAGTGACATGATTCTCAGTATTTTTGTAGATAAACCTGAAGGAATTACCTTGAACGACACGGCAGACTTGACAGAAATGATCAGTCCTGTCCTAGACACCATCAAGCCAGATCCCTTCCCAGAACAATATTTCCTAGAAATTACCAGTCCAGGCTTGGAACGTCCTTTGAAAACCAAGGATGCCGTCGCTGGAGCGGTTGGGAAATACATCCATGTCGGGCTCTACCAAGCCATCGATAAGCAAAAGGTCTTTGAAGGAACCTTGTTGGCCTTTGAAGAGGACGAGTTGACCATGGAATATATGGACAAGACGCGTAAGAAAACTGTCCAAATTCCATACAGTTTAGTATCAAAAGCACGTTTAGCAGTTAAATTATAGAAAAAGAAAGGATAGCTTTTGAGGATTCAAAAGTGAAGAAAACATGAGTAAAGAAATGCTAGAGGCCTTCCGCATTTTGGAAGAAGACAAGGGAATCAAAAAAGAAGATATCATCGACGCAGTAGTAGAGTCGCTTCGTTCCGCTTATCGCAGACGCTATGGTCAATCAGACAGTGTAGCTATTGACTTCAACGAAAAAACAGGTGACTTTACAGTTTATACTGTCCGTGAAGTTGTTGATGAAGTATTTGATAGCCGTTTGGAAATCAGCTTGAAAGATGCTCTTGCCATTAATTCAGCCTATGAGCTTGGTGACAAAATCAAGTTTGAAGAAGCACCTGCTGAGTTTGGTCGTGTAGCAGCCCAATCTGCCAAACAAACCATCATGGAAAAAATGCGCAAGCAAACACGTGCCATCACTTACAATACTTATAAAGAACATGAGCAAGAAATCATGTCTGGTACTGTAGAACGCTTTGACAACCGCTTTATCTATGTCAACCTTGGTAGTATCGAAGCCCAATTGTCAAAACAAGACCAAATTCCTGGAGAAGTTTTTGCTTCTCATGATCGTATCGAAGTTTATGTTTACAAGGTTGAAGACAACCCTCGCGGTGTCAACGTCTTTGTTAGCCGTAGCCATCCAGAAATGATCAAACGCTTGATGGAGCAAGAAATTCCAGAAGTTTATGACGGAACTGTTGAAATCATGAGCGTGGCTCGCGAAGCTGGTGACCGTACTAAGGTTGCAGTTCGTAGCCACAATCCAAACGTGGACGCTATTGGTACAATCGTTGGACGTGGTGGAGCGAATATCAAGAAGATTACCAGCAAATTCCACCCAGCTCGTTACGATGCTAAAAATGACCGCATGGTACCAATCGAAGAAAATATCGATGTTATCGAGTGGGTAGCAGATCCAGCTGAATTTATCTACAATGCCATCGCTCCTGCTGAGGTTGACCAAGTTATATTTGATGAAAACGACAGCAAACGTGCCTTGGTGGTTGTTCCAGATAACAAGCTTTCCCTTGCAATTGGTCGTCGTGGACAAAACGTTCGCTTGGCAGCTCACTTGACTGGTTACCGTATCGATATCAAGTCTGCTAGTGAATTTGAAGCCATGGAAGAAGCTGCTTCAGTAGATTTGGAAGCAGAAAACGATCCTGTAGAAGAATAAAAGCTGCTAGAGGAGGGAAAGATGAAAACGAGAAAAATCCCTTTGCGCAAGTCTGTCGTGTCCAATGAAGTGATTGATAAGCGGGATTTGCTCCGCATTGTCAAAAACAAAGAAGGGCAAGTCTTTATCGATCCGACAGGCAAGGCCAATGGCCGTGGCGCTTATATCAAGCTAGACAATGCAGAAGCCCTAGAGGCGAAAAAGAAGAAGGTCTTTAACCGTAGCTTTAACATGGAAGTGGATGAAAGCTTTTATGACGAGTTGATCGCTTATGTGGATCACAAAGTGAAAAGAAGAGAGTTAGGACTTGAATAAGCAAAAGATAAGCAATCTCTTGGGACTTGCTCAACGAGCAGGGCGGATTATATCGGGTGAAGAATTGGTGGTCAAGGCCATTCAAGACGGCAAGGCCAAGTTGGTCTTTCTAGCCCATGATGCTGGACCCAATCTGACCAAGAAGATTCAAGATAAAAGTCATTATTATCAAGTAGAAATTGTAACCGTGTTTTCAACACTGGAATTAAGCATAGCAGTCGGAAAATCAAGAAAGGTTTTGGCTGTAACAGATGCTGGATTTACAAAGAAAATGAGGTCTCTTATGGAATAGAAGAGGAGGACATGATTTGTCTAAGAAAAGATTGTACGAAATCGCAAAAGAACTTGGAAAAGAAAGTAAAGAAGTTGTAGCGCGTGCAAAAGAGTTGGGCTTAGATGTGAAAAGCCACTCATCAAGTGTGGAAGAAGCTGTCGCTGCAAAAATCGCTGCCAGCTTTAAGCCTGCAGCTGCTCCGAAAGTAGAAGCAAAACCTGCAGCCCCAAAAGCAAGTGCAGAAAAGAAAGCCGAAAAGTCTGAACCAGCTAAACCAGCTGTAGCTAAGGAAGAGGCAAAACCTGCAGCCCCAAAAGCAAGTGCAGAAAAGAAAGCCGAAAAGTCTGAACCAGTAAAACCAGCTGTAGCCAAGGAAGAGGCAAAACCAGCTGAGCCAGTCGCTCCGAAGGCAGAAAAAGTAGCAGCTAAACCGCAAAGCCGTAATTTCAAGGCTGAGCGTGAAGCCCGTGCCAAAGAGCAGGCAGAACGACGCAAGCAAAATAAGGGCAATAACCGTGACCAACAACAAAACGGAAACCGTCAGAAAAACGACGGCCGCAATGGTGGAAAACAAGGTCAAGGAAACCGCGATAATCGCCGCTTTAATGACCAAGCTAAGAAACAGAAAGGTCAGCAAAATCGTGGAAACGATCGTCGTCAGCAAGAGGACAAGCGTCCAAATCAAGCGGCTCCACGTGTTGACTTTAAAGCCCGTGCAGCAGCCCTAAAAGCAGAACAAAATGCAGAGTACGCACGTTCAAGTGAGGAACGCTTCAAGCAGTATCAGGCTGCTAAAGAAGCCTTGGCTCAAGCTAACAAACGCAAGGAACCAGAGGAAATCTTTGAAGAAGCGGCTAAGTTAGCTGAACAAGCGCAACAAGCACAGCAAGTTCAAGCAGTGGTTGAAGTCGTCCCTGAGAAAAAAGAACCTGCAGTGGATACACGTCGTAAAAAACAAGCTCGACCAGACAAAAATCGTGACGATTATGATCACGAAGAAGATGGTCCTAGAAAACAACAAAAGAATCGAAGTAGTCAAAATCAAGTGAGAAATCAAAAGAATAGTAACTGGAATAACAACAAAAAGAACAAAAAAGGCAATAACAAGAACAACCGTAATCAGACTCCAAAACCTGTTACAGAGCGTAAATTCCATGAATTGCCAACAGAATTTGAGTATACAGATGGTATGACCGTTGCGGAAATCGCAAAACGTATCAAACGTGAACCAGCTGAAATCGTTAAGAAACTCTTTATGATGGGTGTCATGGCCACACAGAACCAATCCTTGGATGGGGAAACAATCGAACTCCTCATGGTGGATTACGGTATCGAAGCCAAACAAAAGGTTGAAGTGGATAATGCCGACATCGAACGTTTCTTTGTCGAAGATGGTTATCTCAATGAAGATGAATTGGTTGAGCGTCCACCGGTTGTAACTATCATGGGACACGTTGACCACGGTAAAACAACACTCCTAGATACCCTTCGTAACTCTCGTGTTGCGACAGGTGAAGCGGGTGGTATCACTCAGCATATCGGTGCCTACCAAATCGTGGAAAACGGTAAGAAGATTACCTTCCTTGATACACCAGGACACGCGGCCTTTACATCTATGCGTGCGCGTGGTGCTTCTGTTACCGATATTACGATCTTGGTTGTAGCGGCAGATGACGGGGTTATGCCTCAGACTATCGAAGCCATCAACCACTCAAAAGCGGCCAACGTTCCAATTATCGTAGCCATTAACAAGATTGATAAACCAGGTGCTAACCCAGAACGCGTTATCGGTGAATTGGCAGAGCATGGTGTGATGTCAACCGCTTGGGGTGGAGATTCTGAATTTGTTGAAATCTCAGCTAAATTCAACCAAAATATCGAAGAATTGTTGGAAACAGTCCTTCTTGTAGCTGAAATCCAAGAACTCAAGGCAGACCCAACAGTGCGTGCAATCGGTACGGTTATCGAAGCTCGCTTGGATAAAGGAAAAGGTGCGGTCGCAACCCTTCTTGTTCAACAAGGTACCTTGAATGTCCAAGACCCAATCGTTGTCGGAAATACCTTCGGTCGTGTCCGTGCTATGACCAACGACCTTGGTCGTCGTGTTAAGGTTGCTGGACCATCAACACCAGTCTCTATCACAGGTTTGAACGAAGCGCCAATGGCGGGTGACCACTTTGCTGTTTATGAGGATG
This sequence comes from Streptococcus sp. k-628, assembly GCF_013277475.1. NCBI lineage: Bacteria > Bacillati > Bacillota > Bacilli > Lactobacillales > Streptococcaceae > Streptococcus > Streptococcus sp. k-628. The sequence goes on along the minus strand of NZ_VMMZ01000039.1, from coordinate 14,977 downwards.
AAAAATCTGCGCGTGCAGCAGGTGAAGAGCGTGCCAAACGTGCCCTTATGAAACAACGTCAAGCTACCCAACGTGTCAGCCTTGAAAACCTCTTTGATACCCTCAAAGCTGGTGAACTTAAGTCTGTTAACGTTATCATCAAGGCCGATGTACAAGGTTCTGTTGAAGCCCTTTCTGCCTCACTTCAAAAAATCGATGTGGAAGGTGTCAAAGTGACCATCGTTCACTCAGCGGTCGGTGCGATCAACGAATCAGACGTGACCCTTGCAGAAGCTTCAAATGCCTTTATCGTTGGTTTCAACGTACGCCCTACACCACAAGCTCGTCAACAAGCAGAAGCTGACGATGTTGAAATACGTCTCCACAGCATTATCTACAAGGTTATCGAAGAGATGGAAGAAGCTATGAAAGGGATGCTTGATCCAGAATTTGAAGAAAAAGTTATCGGTGAAGCAGTTATTCGTGAAACCTTCAAGGTATCTAAAGTGGGAACTATCGGTGGATTCATGGTTATCAACGGTAAGGTTACCCGTGACTCTAAAGTCCGTGTTATCCGTGACGGTGTTGTTATCTATGATGGCGAACTCGCAAGCTTGAAACACTACAAAGACGACGTCAAAGAAGTTACAAACGGTCGTGAAGGTGGATTGATGATTGACGGCTACAATGATATCAAGACTGATGATGTGATTGAGGCTTATGTCATGGAAGAAATCAAGAGATAATAGAGAAACGATAGCTCATTTGACTCGTCGTCAACAGCGCCTTGATGAACTTCAGTTCTATCTAAGGCTTGTTTCCTAGATTCAAATGGCTCTAGTTCCTCTATCTAATAGAAATAGCTAGGTCTGCTGGCCTAGCTTTTGATTCAAAGTAGAGAAAGGAATATCATGGCAAATCATTTCCGTACGGATCGTGTGGGCATGGAAATCAAGCGTGAAGTCAATGAGATTTTGCAAAAGAAAGTCCGTGATCCGCGTGTCCAAGGCGTGACCATCACAGATGTTCAGATGCTAGGTGACTTGTCTGTTGCCAAGGTTTACTACACCATTTTGAGTAACCTTGCTTCAGATAATCAAAAAGCCCAAATCGGGCTTGAAAAAGCAACTGGTACTATCAAACGTGAACTTGGTCGCAATTTGAAATTGTACAAAATCCCAGATTTGACCTTCGTCAAAGACGAATCCATCGAATATGGGAACAAGATTGACGAAATGCTACGCAATCTGGATAAGAACTAAGAAGAGGGGCAACCCTCTTTTTTAGTGGGGAAATGACTACAAAGCATGCTAGGGAATCTTTCTAGAGTTAAAGATTATTAAAAAGCTTTATAAAATTCAGATAGTGTGATATTATGAAATAAAGATATAAGAGAAAGAGGTATTTATATGGCTGAACAAGAGTTGGCTATGCAAGTATTGCAACAAGTGGTGAAACTACCTGTTGTTAAGGTTGATCGTTCGAAATTTTTAGTAGATAAGTTTTCCAAAGAATTGGATCCAAAAGATATTCCTACCTTATTGGAACAAGGTCCAACGACTCTTCTATCTCAAGAAATCTTAGATCGTGTAGCTAATGCTTGTATTCGGGACAATGTATTATTGGCGAGTGGAACGTCTGTTGTTGCAGGATTACCAGGAGGGATTGCTATGGCAATTACCATTCCAGCTGATGTGGCTCAATTTTATGGTTTCTCTCTGAAATTGGCTCAAGAATTAGGTTATATTTATGGATATGAGGATCTTTGGGCTTCACGCGATGAGTTGAGTGAAGATGCTCAAAATACCCTCTTGCTTTATCTAGGCGTCATGTTGGGGGTGAATGGAACCGCTGCTTTGCTACGTGCAGGTGGTATAACAATTGCCAAACAGGTAATGAAAACAGTACCTAATAAAGCGTTAACAAAGACGCTTTGGTACCCTATTTTGAAAAAAGTCCTAAAAATATTTGGTGTGAATCTGACCAAGGGAGGGTTGGCCAAAGGAATGGGAAAATTCATTCCTATCTTGGGTGGTATCATTTCAGGTGGTTTAACCTTTGCAACTATGAAACCGATGGGTGAAAGCTTGCAGAAAGAATTATCCAAGCTAGTCAACTATAGTGAAGTTCAATATCAAGAAGATGTTGAAACAATCCGAAAAGAGGCTGAAATCATCGAAGGAGAGTAATATGGGACTCATAAAAATTCTAGCTAAAACTTATGGGAATTACTTTTTGACCGTGCAAGGTGTAAAAGTCATGAAAACGATAAAGAAAGATGACCACGCCGTTGTCGGTCTGGGAAAACTTTTTATTGCAGACAAGTTAATGGATACGGCTCGGTAGCTCATCAAGCCAGAGGAGAGAGAATGAAATTTTTTTGGGTCTTCTTGCTATTCTTTTTATCAAACCGATTATTGGGATTTTGAAATTCTTTTGGATGATCATCTCTTTTGCAGTCCAATTGCTGTTTTACAAGCTATTATTTAAAATATTGGATTGGCTCTTTAAGCTTATTTAGATGCTAATCCAAGTCGCAGAGAACTAGCAAGTCTTGTACTGCTAGTTTTTTAATCTCTTTCCTTGTGGTATAATATAAGCAGTAAAATCATTTTAGAACATACAATGGAGGTCGTCATGGACAATATCATCGATGTGTCAATTCCCGTTGCAGAAGTGGTGGACAAGAATCCAGAAGTCTTGGAAATCCTAGTTGAGCTGGGATTTAAACCCCTTGCTAATCCCTTGATGCGCAATACTGTTGGGCGTAAAGTATCGCTCAAACAGGGTTCTAAGTTGGAAGGAACTCCTATGGACAAGATAGTCCGTACGCTGGAAGCGAATGGCTACGAAGTGATTGGATTAGACTAATGGCAGATGAACGGATTCATGTCCTACGGGATATTTTGTTAGAATTGCATAATGGCGCCTCTCCTGAGTCGGTTCAGGAGCGTTTTGATGCGACCTTTGCGGGTGTCTCAGCCATAGAGATTTCCCTCATGGAGCACGAGCTGATGAACTCAGACTCAGGTGTCACCTTTGAAGATGTCATGGAACTCTGTGATGTCCATGCTAATCTTTTTAAAAATGCTGTTAAGGATGTCGAAGTTTCAGATACCGAGCACCCAGGTCACCCAGTTCGTGTCTTCAAGGATGAAAATCTGGCCCTCCGTGCTGCCTTGATTCGTATTCGGAGATTGTTAGATACCTATGAGACCATGGAAGACGAGGAAATGCTTGCGGAGATGCGTAAGGGCTTGGTTCGACAGATGGGCCTTGTCGGTCAATTTGACATCCACTACCAGCGTAAGGAAGAGCTATTTTTCCCCATCATGGAGCGCTATGGTCACGATTCACCTCCTAAGGTCATGTGGGGAGTGGATGACCAGATCAGGGAACTTTTTCAAACAGCTTTAGCGACAGCCAAGTCACTACCAGAAGTGTCAATTAGCAGCGTAAAAGAAGCTTTTGAAGCCTTTGCGACAGAGTTTGAAAGTATGATTTTCAAGGAAGAGTCCATCCTTCTCATGATTCTCCTCGAGTCCTTTACTCAAGATGACTGGCTTCAGATTGCGGAGGAGAGCGATGCCTATGGTTATGCTATCATCCGTCCGTCTGAGAAATGGGTGCCAGAACGCCAGAGTTTTGTTGAGGAAAAGAGTGAAGAGGAGCCTGTACAGCTAGATACGGCAGAGGGTCAAGTTCAGCAGGTTATTGATACGCCAGAAGGTCAGTTTACCATTACCTTTACCCCTAAGGAAAAGGAAGCAGTGCTGGACCGCCGTAGTCAACAGGTTTTTGGGAATGGCTATCTCTCAGTCGAGCAGGCCAACCTCATCCTCAATCATCTTCCTATGGAGATTACCTTTGTCAATAAAGATGATATTTTCCAGTATTACAATGACAATACGCCAGCTGATGAGATGATTTTCAAACGGACGCCGTCCCAAGTCGGACGCAATGTTGAACTCTGCCATCCGCCTAAGTACTTGGACAAGGTCAAGACTATCATGAAGGGGCTTCGTGAGGGAAGCAAAGACAAGTATGAAATGTGGTTCAAGTCTGAGTCGCGAGGTAAGTTTGTCCACATCACCTACGCTGCAGTGCACGATGAAGATGGGGAATTCCAAGGTGTGTTGGAGTACGTTCAGGATATTCAACCCTACCGTGAGATTGACACGGACTATTTCCGTGGATTAGAATAAGGAGAAGCAATGAGTTACGAACAAGAATTTATGAAGGAATTTGAAGCCTGGGTCAATACCCAAATCATGATCAACGACATGGCGCACAAGGAAAGTCAAAAAGTTTACGAAGAAGACCAGGACGAGCGTGCCAAAGATGCCATGATTCGTTATGAGAGCCGCTTGGATGCTTATCAGTTCTTGCTTGGTAAGTTTGAAAACTTCAAGGCAGGCAAGGGATTCCATGATTTACCAGAAGGCTTGTTTGGTGAGCGGAATTATTAAACGAGAAAGATTCTTGATTTTTTACTAAAATCTTGATAGAATATTTATATTAAATCCTTGTCAGAGCAGGGATTTTTTATTGAAAGGATTTTATCATGTCAAAGAAACTCAATCGTAAAAAACAATTACGAAATAGCCTCCGTCGTGCAGGTGCTTTTTCAAGTACTGTGACTAAGGTTGTAGAAGAGACAAAAAAAGTCGTAAAACGTGCTGAGCAGTCAGCGAGCCAAGCTGGTAAGGCTGTTTCTAAAAAAGTTGAACAAGCAGTAGAAGCTACCAAAGAGCAAGCTCAAAAAGTAGCCAATTCTGTAGAAGATTTTGCAGCAAACTTGGGTGGACTTCCACTTGACCGTGCCAAAACTTTCTATGATGAAGGCATCAAGTCTGCGTCAGATTTTAAAAACTGGACTGAAAAAGAACTCCTTGCCTTGAAAGGAATCGGCCCAGCTACAATCAAGAAATTGAAAGAAAATGGCATCAAGTTCAAGTAATTTTTCTTGTGCCTTGCATTTCCGAAAAAATCTTGCTACAATAGAGCCATTAGAGGTGTTTTGAATCCCACATTTTACAGAAAGTGGCGGCGCTGAGAAGTCCACAAATGTGTCAAAACTGGTTGCTGATGGATGAAAAATTGAAATAAAAGTGTCTTTTTGTTTTAAAGACGAGAGTTGCGGGCAACTGCCCGAAATTGGGTGGTACCGCGGATAAATACATTCGTCCCTGTCATGTAGATGGCAGGGCTTTTCTTTTGCGCCTTAGTCAAAGGAGGTTGTTATGAAGCAATCTTTTAAAACAAGTAAACTCTATTATGGTTTTCCTATCTTCATTTTGGGGTATCAGGATCAGAATTTTGGACACAATATTACGACCTGTAGCTCTTCTTATAGCTTGGGAGATTGGCTAGTCATCGGTGTTGGTGCTAAAGAAAATGCGACTGAGCAAATCAAGCATTACCAGAAGTTTACTGTGAATATTCCTGATGAAAATCTCATGCTCGAGATGGAGCAGGCTGGTTTTATCAGTCATCGAGAGAAATTGGAACGTTTGGGAGTGCATTATGAAATTTCTGAACGAACTCAGGCACCGATTTTAGAGGATTGTCCAGTCGTTTTGGATTGTCAGGTAGATAGGATTGTTGAGAAAGAGGGAATTTGTCATATTTTCGCTAAGATTGTTGAGCGACTTGTTGACCCAGAACTTTTGGATGAAAAGGGACATTTTAAAAATGACCGTTTTGCGCCGATTTACTTTATGGGGGATGGTCACCAGCGCGTCTATCGTTATCTGGACAAGCGTGTAGATATTAAGGGGAGCTTCATTAAGAAAGCGAGGAAAAAGGATGGCAAGAACTGAACTGCCAGAACGCTTGGAAACAGAACGTCTCGTTTTACGAGTCCGTACTGTGGCGGATGCTGAGGATATCTTTGACTATGCTAGTCGTCCGGAAGTCTCTTACCCAGCAGGCTTTCTACCCGTCAAGACCTTGGAAGATGAGATTTATTATCTGGAGCACATTCTTCCGGAGCGCAATGAAAAGGATAATCTCCCAGCAGGCTATGGAATTGTCGTCAAAGGGACTGATAAAGTTATCGGCTCTGTTGATTTCAACCATCGTCATGAAGATGATGTACTGGAAATTGGCTATACCTTACACCCAGACGATTGGGGACGCGGTTATGTGCCAGAAGCAGCGCGTGCCTTGATTGACTTAGGTTTTAAAGATTTGGGTCTTCACAAGATTGAACTAACTTGTTTTGGTTATAATGTCCAAAGTCAACGAGTCGCGGAAAAGCTTGGCTTTACCCTCGAAGCTTGTATCCGAGACCGTAAAGATGTTCAAGAAAACCGCTGTGACAGTCTGATATATGGTTTGCTGAGAAGTGAGTGGGAGGTGATTTGATGCATCTTTTCATCATTGGGGCTCCGGCTTCTGGGAAAATGACGATTGGTCAAGAGTTATCTCGACTGACAGATGCTACCCTCTTTTATAACCATCAAGCCATCGATTTTGCATTAGAAATCTATCAGGACTTTACAGAGGAAATGTGGGAATTTGTTCGTGGAATCACCTTTTCTTTCCTTGGAGCAAGTGCAAGAAATCAGCGATCAGTAATTTTAACTGACGTAATTGATTTTTCAAATCAGTACCAGCTGCTGTATTTGCAGCAAATTCAGGATTTGTTGAATGACTATCATCAAGAGATTCTGTTTGTGGAGTTGGAAACAAGTCTTGAGGAGCGCTTACATCGAAATCGAACGGAGAATCGATTAAAGCACAAACCCTTAAAACGACATATTGAGGTATCTGAAAGAGAAATTTTAGAAATCACTGAAACACTTCAATTAAATTCCCAACATCAACCGAATGAGCTACACCACTACTTTAAAATAAATAATACGAATTTATCAGCAGAAGAAGCTGCTAAACAAATTCAAAATAAAATGAACAAAATAGAGAAAGGACAAACACATGTCTAAAGAACTTTCACCTAAATACAATCCAGCCGAGGTTGAGGCTGGTCGTTACCAAAAATGGCTTGATGCCGATGTTTTCAAGCCTTCAGGCGATCAAAAGGCTAAGCCTTATTCTATCGTTATTCCGCCACCAAACGTAACTGGGAAACTTCACCTTGGTCACGCTTGGGATACGACTTTGCAAGATATCATCATCCGTCAAAAACGCATGCAAGGTTTTGATACCCTTTGGCTTCCGGGGATGGACCACGCTGGGATTGCCACTCAGGCTAAGGTTGAGGAGCGCTTGCGTGGAGAGGGCATTACACGTTATGACCTAGGTCGTGAATCTTTCTTGACGAAGGTCTGGGAATGGAAAGACGAATATGCCACTACTATTAAGGAACAATGGGGCAAGATGGGGCTCTCTGTAGACTACTCTCGTGAGCGTTTCACTCTTGACGAAGGTTTGTCAAAAGCTGTTCGTAAGGTCTTTGTGGACCTTTACAAGAAAGGCTGGATCTACCGTGGTGAGTTTATCATCAACTGGGACCCAGCTGCTCGCACAGCCCTTTCTGATATCGAGGTGATTCACAAGGATGTCGAAGGTGCCTTCTACCACATGAACTACATGCTAGAAGACGGCTCACGCGCCCTTGAAGTGGCAACAACTCGTCCTGAGACTATGTTTGGGGACGTTGCCGTTGCGGTCAACCCAGAAGACCCACGCTACAAGGATTTGATCGGTAAAAATGTCATCCTTCCAATCGCTAATAAACTCATCCCAATCGTTGGGGATGAGCACGCAGACCCTGAATTTGGTACGGGTGTTGTAAAAATTACGCCTGCCCACGATCCAAACGACTTCTTGGTTGGTCAACGTCATAACTTGCCGCAAGTCAACGTCATGAACGATGATGGAACTATGAATGAATTGGCCTTTGAATTTGCAGGTATGGATCGTTTTGAAGCTCGTAAGGCAGTCGTTGCTAAGTTGGAAGAAATCGGTGCCCTCGTTAAAATCGAAAAACGTGTCCACAGTGTTGGTCACTCAGAGCGTACAGGTGTTGTGGTTGAACCACGCTTGTCTACTCAATGGTTCGTTAAGATGGACCAATTGGCGAAAAATGCTATTGCCAACCAAGATACAGAAGACAAGGTAGAATTCTACCCGCCACGTTTCAACGATACCTTCCTTCAATGGATGGAAAATGTCCACGACTGGGTAATCTCTCGTCAGCTCTGGTGGGGTCACCAAATCCCTGCTTGGTACAATGCTGAGGGTGAAATGTATGTCGGTGAAGAAGCTCCAGAAGGTGACGGATGGACACAAGATGAAGACGTCTTGGATACTTGGTTCAGTTCTGCTCTCTGGCCATTCTCAACCATGGGCTGGCCTGATGTCGACTCAGAAGACTTCAAACGTTACTTCCCAACTTCAACCTTGGTAACAGGTTACGACATCATCTTCTTCTGGGTGTCTCGTATGATCTTCCAATCCTTGGAATTCACTGGTCGTCAGCCATTCCAAAACGTTCTGATTCACGGTCTCATTCGTGATGAGCAAGGACGCAAGATGTCTAAATCTCTCGGTAACGGGATTGACCCAATGGATGTCATCGAGAAATACGGTGCCGATGCCCTTCGTTGGTTCCTTTCAAACGGTTCTGCACCAGGACAAGACGTCCGCTTCTCTTACGAGAAAATGGATGCTTCATGGAACTTCATTAACAAGATTTGGAACATCTCTCGTTATATCCTCATGAACAATGAAGGTTTGACCCTCGAGCAAGCAACTGCCAATGTTGAAAAAGTTGTCAACAAGGAAGCTGGTAATGTCACAGACCACTGGATTCTCCACAACCTCAATGAAACCATCGGAAAAGCTACTGCCAACTTTGACAAGTTTGAGTTTGGTGTGGCTGGACACATACTCTACAACTTCATCTGGGATGAGTTTGCGGACTGGTACGTTGAGTTGACCAAGGAAGTCCTTTATAGCGACAATGAAGAAGAGAAAGTCATCACACGTTCTGTTCTCCTTTATACTTTGGACAAGATCCTTCGTCTCCTTCACCCAATCATGCCATTTGTGACAGAGGAAATCTTTGGACAAATCTCAGAAGGCTCTATTGTTACAGCTGCATACCCAACTGTCAACCCAGCCTTTGAAGACCTTGTAGCCCACACTGGTGTGGAAAGCCTCAAAGACTTGATCCGTGCCGTTCGTAATGCGCGTGCGGAAGTAAACGTTGCTCCAAGCAAGCCGATTACAATCCTTGTTAAGACAAGCGATAGCGACTTGGAAGCCTTCTTTAACAGCAATGTCAACTACATCAAACGCTTCACAAATCCAGAACACCTGGAAATTGCATCAAATATCCTTGCACCTGAACTCGCTATGTCAAGTGTCATCACAGGAGCAGAAATCTACCTGCCACTCGCAGATCTCCTAAATGTCGAAGAAGAACTAGCTCGTCTCGACAAGGAACTGGCTAAATGGCAAAAAGAACTGGACATGGTAGGCAAGAAGCTCTCTAACGAACGCTTCGTAGCCAATGCCAAACCAGAAGTCGTCCAAAAAGAACGCGACAAACAAGCTGACTACCAAGCGAAATATGATGCGACCGTAGCACGTATTGATGAGATGAAGAAGTTGGTGAAATAAACACAGAAACACGGTGATGAGCCGTGTTTTTTGGTATAATGAAATCAATATCTATTGATGGAGAAAGTGATGTCCAAACACCCTCATTATGAATTGTTAAATTTAATTGGCTACGGTCTTGCCAAGTTTGACAAGCTTTTTATAAAAGAGTTTCAATGTTCTAGCAAGTCGGAGTTTTATCGCTATGTGGTTTCTCTGGGAATTGCTGAAACAACTGGAGTTGTAAAAAATAGAATGGATTTGTTTGATCCTTATTTTGACAATAATCGAAAAGGTTGGTGGCAGAAAGCTGAAGTTTACCGTTTTCGTAAAGATTTAATTGATATGATGTTTGGGAATGAAGATGTTCAGAGTTATGCTGAAATCGTTAAAATGTTACTTGCCAGTGAAGGGAAGCAAATGGGTATTACAACTATTGAAAAGCCAATCATTCGAACCAAATTCAAACGTCTACAGGAAACGGGAATGGAGGCAGAGAATTATTTTATCCTTCATTTTGATAAAGAAGAAAAATTCCAAGGTGGACAGTTAACCGATGCCCGTCTTTATGGTGATGGATATGATTTCCAAGTAGATGTTCAAGAGCATTCTTACCTTGCCGAAGTAAAAGGTATCCGAAAATCTAAGGGGCGTGTGCGTTTGACTGCGAAAGAATTCGAAAAAGCCAAAGAGTTTCAATCGGATTTTATTTTATCCTTGGTCACCAACCTAGACGATATTCCGAAGTTAGTGTTAATCGATAATCCTTTAAAACATTTTGAGTTTAAAAAGAATATTATAAAAAATGAAATTATTGAATACAGAAGCTTAGAAGATTTGTATTAGTTCCCCTTAAGTTTTCCAGTTGAAAGAACGAGAAGTCTTGACAGGTCAACGACTCAATGAACTGGAAATCAACGGTATTCGTTTGACTAAGTTTAAAGATGGGGAAATCGGTATTGAATTTATCTGGATTGATATTGAAAATCCACCTAGCGATGCCATCGGCTGGGTAGCAAAGAAATAAAAGTTTTCAAAGCTATTGTAACAAGTAAGGGATTTTATTTTCGTGTACAATTTCAGCTATTCTTGTTATAATCAGCCTATAGGAATCAAGGAGGTGACTCTTATGGCTGTTTTTGTGTCTTTGGATGGAATTGTGGTAGAAGTACTTGATGTCTTTTCTTCTTTTAATGGGGATAGTGAGTTTTTCTTGTGTAAACGTCTTAAAGACAAGAGTCAGTTTGTGATGGAACGCTCTCAGTTCGAGGAGATGTTCCAACTTCAAAGTAGTCACTTGACGACGCAAGAAAAATTACAATTGTTTACCTCTGTGTTTGCTGGCCGTTATGATGTTTATGCTAAGAGTTTTATCAATGATCAAGGGAAAATTCAGTATTTTCCATCCTATGATTATGGTTGGAAGCAGTTGCCGCCTGAAAAACGGAGTTTCCAGACATTAACGGATTCCGTTTTGAAATCTCATTTTCGTGGGGAGACAGCTATCGGTATCTTTCCTATGCACTTAGATGATAGCTGTTATTTTTTGGTACTGGATTTGGATGAAAGTGATTGGAAAGAAGCCGGTTTAGCCATTCGAAGAATAGCCAGGGAACGCCAGATGGAAGCCCATTTAGAGATTTCTCGTTCGGGTCACGGACTCCATATTTGGTTCTTCTTTGAGGAAGCGATTCCGAGTCGAGAAGCTCGCTTGTTTGGAAAGAAACTATTAGAATTGGCTATGCAGGAAAGTATGCAACTGTCCTTTGATTCTTTTGATCGCATGTTTCCAAATCAGGATGTTCTTCCTAAGGGGGGATTTGGTAATTTGATTGCCTTGCCTTTTCAAGGAGAAGCTTATCATCAAGGGCGAACGGTCTTTGTGGATGAACAGTTTCAGCCTTATGAAGACCAATGGAGGTATTTACAAGAAATTCAGAGGGTTTCAACTGCTAAAGTGGCACTGTTAATCCAAGAGGAGTTAGGGAAGCAAGAATTGGATAAGGAGTTGAAGGTCATCTTATCCAATATGATCCAACTTGAAAAATCGTCTGTGACACCCAAGACACTTTTTTTCTTGAAAAATATGGCTTCATTTTCTAATCCCGAATTTTATTTAAAGCAGGCTATGCGACAACCAACCTATCAAATTTCTGAGCGAATGTATTTATTTGGAGAATCCGATCATTATTTATGGCTACCAAGAGGTTTACTGTATCCATTGCAAGATAAATTTAAGCAGGTATCTGTGGAAGATAGGAGAAAGGTACAGAGGTCTATTAGAGTGGAATTTAAGGGAGAACTCACTTTTGAGCAAGAGTTAGCCCTGTCAGATATGATTTCCAAAGAAAATGGTTTACTCCATGCGGAGACTGGTTTTGGGAAGACCGTTTTAGGTGCTGCTCTCATCTCTGAACGGAAGACAAAAACAATTATTCTAGTTCATAATAAGCAACTCTTAGACCAATGGCTGGATCGTTTAAACCGTTTTCTGACTTTCGAAGAGGCAGAAGCTACCCGTTATACACCATCAGGTCGTGAAAAGGTAATCGGCTATGTTGGGCAGTACGGTGGGACTAAGAAATGGCTGAGTAAACTGGTTGATGTTGTTATGATTCAATCTCTATTTAAGTTGGAAAATAGTCAAAGTCTTTTGGATGAGTATGAGATGATGATTGTGGATGAGTGTCATCATGTCTCTGCCTTGATGTTTGAAAAAGTTGTTGCTCAGTTTAGAGGGAAGTATCTTTACGGTTTAACGGCTACGCCTGAGCGTAAGAATGGTCATGAGCCTATTGTTTTTCAGAGAGTTGGTGAGATACTCCATACTGCTGATAAGAGGGAAACGGATTTTAAACGGCAATTGCAATTAAGATTCACTTCTTTTGGTCATTTGGAGATTGAAAAGACCAAAGCAAGTAATTTTATACAGCTTAGTGATTGGATTGCTACTGACTCAGTGAGGAATCAGTTGATTCTCAAGGATATTCTAGCCCAAGTGGCAGAAGGACGAAATATCTTGGTTTTAGTTAATCGAATTCAACAGATAGATGTCTTTGAAAAGTTATTGAAAGAGAAAGAGGTTGATGACTGTTACATTATTAGCGGAAAAACCAAAGTCCGAGAGAGAACAAGTTTACTGAAGAGATTAGAACAGCTAGATAAAGGGTTTGTTTTGTTGTCTACTGGAAAATACATTGGCGAAGGTTTTGACTTACCTCAGTTGGACACGCTTATCTTGGCAGCACCTTTTTCTTGGAAAAATAATTTAATTCAGTATGCAGGTCGGATTCATAGAAACTACAAGGATAAGTCTTTGGTACGGATTTTCGATTATGTGGATATTCATGTTCCTTATTTAGAAAAGATGTTTCAGAAACGACAAGTAGCTTATCGAAAGATGGATTATCGTGCCATCGAGGGTGAGGAGAAACAATTCGTTTATGTTGATAGTAGATATGAGAAGGTGTTGAGAGAGGACTTAGCAGGGGAAAGACAGGAATGTATGCTTATTTTACCTTATGTGCACCAGACAAAACTGATGAAATTTCTAAAAGAATTTAGGATTAGTAAAATTGAGATATGTATACCAGAGACTGTTGCAAATAAAGCATGGCTAGACCAGTTGAAGAGCCAGAAAATTAAAGTATCTTTTACTCAATCGAAAATAGTAACGCCTATTCTTTTGGTAAACAAGACCATTGTTTGGTATGGTGCAATGCCATTATTAGGGAAGGTAGATGAAAAGACCATATTACGTTTGGAATCAGCTAGTATAGCTTCTGAACTAGTGGCAGGTTTACGATAGAGAAAATTTTTAAAAATTTCTATGTATGATTTTCATTTCTTTAGTGAGAGTGATGACATTTTCACATTCGAATCACACAAAATAAAAAAATGGTAAATTCCCAAACTAACTTCCACCGCTAATCCAAGTGGAAGTTAGTGTGATAAAAATCGTAAAAACCAGTGAGAATCCGTGTCAGGGTAAGTTCCACTGGTTTTACTCATGCTTGATTTCATCGCTTTTGTAACCAAAATGAATCGAAAAAAAGAGCGCACAAAATCCCCTCATCTGAAAGCGTTTCAGATTAAGTTCCGCTATGGTGGAAGTTAGTGTGAGACGTTTGAATGGGGTTGAAGATTAGTTTTTAGAACTTATGTTGGAGTAATGTAGACGACTGGCAGACGTCTTCTGCAGGTATTTTAGAAATACCTAGAAGTTTAGGAATCTCTTCTCCATAGGTAAAGGCAAAGAGTTCATAAGCTGACTTTCCATTTAAAGCAGCGCGTTTGACGCTGTTGACATGAGAACAAACGAGATTGATGCTCTCTTGAGTTAAGTTGTCAAAAGAAGTTCCTTTAGGTAGAATGTCGCGAATCAGCGTGTGATTTTTCTCAATTCTGCCTTTCTGGTCAGAGCGATTAGGGTCACAAAAGAAGAGTTTACTCTCTCCTCGCACATCCATTTCGATATCATCGACCCTGGCAAACTCTCCACCATTATCTGTCAGGATGACAGGGAAGAGTTGGAAGAAATCTTTGTCAGCTTGGTGAAGAGTGTTCTTGATGTCATAGAGGTGTTTGGTAACCTCAAGAGCAGTTTTATTATCCAGCAGTCTAGCGAAGATAAAGTTACAGAAAGATAGATTGAAGGTGAGTAGGACTTTACCTCCCATCCTCCCCATAACCGTATCCATTTCCAGCCAAGAGTCTAGTTGATTCAGTGCTAAATAGTTTTGGAAATCCTCATAGGAGCGACCTTTTTTAGCTTCTTTAGGAATGGAGGGGAGATTACGTTTCCGTCTTTCTTTGAATTTAACGGCTCTGGCTAGGTCAATAGGAGCGATAGATAGGTATCCTTTTCGGATATGTCGATATACAGTTGAGGAGCTGACATCAAGGTTATGAGTTTTGAGGATATGATAGATGTGTTGTCCCTTTTTAACCCCATCAGAAATGACTTTGTCCATTTCCCAGAAGGTCTTGGAATTGAGGGGAGTTCCTTCACGTGCTTCGACAAGAGTTTGTTCGTATTGTTTTTGAGCTTGCTTAGTGAGGTATAAAATCTTCTTATAACCACAATTCTGTCTTCTTTTAGGGCAGCCATTACAGACAAAGGGAGCTTTGTCGAGTAGAGGGCAAGGAAGGTTATGGCATGTAGATTCTCTAACTTGTCTGTTTCGTTTGACTTCTTTGGAAACAGTAGTTGGGTCTTTTAGAATGGATTGTCCAATAGCTTTGAAGGTTTCACCGCGCTCTAAGCCTAGTTGGATATCATTACGGTCTGAAAGGGTAAGGTGTTTATGTTTTGTCATAGTAGATCTCATTTCTAACTCAAACGTCTCATACTTAATTCCACCATAAAAATCCGTTTTAGACTAATTTCCACTTCGGTTAGGTAAGTGGAAGTTACTTTGAGAAGTTA
>NZ_VMMZ01000038.1:0-134267 GCF_013277475.1 Streptococcus sp. k-628 | reverse complement strand
TTCTTCATATAGTCTTTTAAATGATTTCGGAATGTTGAGTAAAGGACTGTTTCCATAACCATACCTCATTTTACCTCTTTTCCACTATTATACACAAAAAGAAAGAAATTGTCAGGAACTTGTACAAGATTTTCTTTTCTATCTATTTAATACTCAATGAAAATTAAAGAGCAAACTAGGAAGCTAGCCGCAGGCTGTACTTGAGTACGGCAAGGTGAAGCTGACGTGGTTTGAATTTGATTTTCGAAGAGTATAAGTAAATAATTTCAAAATCAGAAAAGGATTGCTTTATGCAGTTCCTTTTTATTTTAACAGGAGTAAAGCTAGAGTGTTTCTAAATTGTGAATCATTCAAAACAGATTGTGATGGGACTATTCTAGCTTTAGAATCCTTCAAAAATTAAAATTTAAGGTAATCAATGGCTTAGAATAGTGCGAAAACATTTAGTTTATAGGAATTCTAGGTCTAGAATTACATAGATATTTATGAAGTTGGGGTGTTCGATAGATAGAATTGTTCTATTCTGAAAGATTTGGGCTGTCAATTGTATAGGATAGTGTTTTACCAATGAATTTTGAAAATTAGAGGGGATAAAAAGAATCTTGACATTATTACTTTCTTGCATTATAATGAGATTACGTACCATTAGTATGTTTGGAAGGAGTTATAATGGCAAGGAATAGAAACTCACATGAAACTAGAAAAAAAATATTAGAAGTTTCGAAAGATTTATTTTTAGAAAAAGGATTTGATAATACCTCAATACAAGATATAATCGATGGGTTAGGTGGATTGACGAAAGGTGTTATTTATCATCATTTCGAGTCTAAAGATGAAATATTGCAATCAATCATTAGCGAAAATAATCATGAAATTTTAAATTACAATTGGAGAGGAGATACTGCATTAGAAAAAATACAAAATTCTTTGATGGATGCGTTCTCAAATTTAGAACAACAAAGATTAGTATACTCTGTCTCAATTATGCTAAGAAGTCCACGTTTGTTAGGAGAGCAGTATTTAAGTTTATTTTCTGATTTTTTACCAGGGATTAGAGAAAAAATTTTCGAAGGTGTTAAAGATAAATCAATTAAAACAGAATATCCTGAAGAGCTAGCTGATTTGATTGTTTTAACTTTGAATATTTGGATTGGGTTCCAAATTTCTATTTATTCAGTAGAAGAATTAAAGAGTAAAATGAAGTTCATTAAACTAACTTTTGAAGGTTTGGGAGTGCAGTTGATTACTGATGAAATGATGGAAGTAATTTTCCAATTATTTGATCACTTAAAAGGTGTCAAATAAATTTTAAGTATTGATATTTTAAAAAATACCATACTCTAGATATGGTATTAAAAATTCCAGTATACATACCTTTAGTATGTTTATTTTTTGAATCTTAACATACCGGTAGTATGCAAGGTGCTTTTTGAATAGTGTAATTAATATTAACAAAATTTTTTGGAGGAAAAATCTATGTTGTCGCTTATTAAAATTGAATTAAATAAAGTTTCAAAATCAAAATTATTTTTTGCTTGGTTGGGTACCATATTGATAGTATTAGGTATTACAGGAATCATAATCATGGGGTTAGGTACTGATAATAAACTGGGAGATTTTGTTGGACAGAGTGCCAATAATATTAAAATTACTGATAAATGGGGAAGTTGGGCAATTGCAACATCATTGTTTGGATCTTTATTTACCAAAGCAGCATTTTTAATTTTCGAATCTTATTTATTGTCTACGATTATTATTGATGAATTTAAACGAAGAACAATTTTTCAGCTGTTTTCCTACCCTGTTTCTAAAATAAAGTTACTATGGGGAAAAGTGCTTACAGTAATTCTGATATCATTTATTGCTCATTTTACTGCACATTTAGTTATTCAATTATTAATTAAATTAGTAGCAGTTTTAACTGAATCAAATTATATACCAGTAGCTAATCAAATGATTAACTTAGCTGGAATTACGTTTGGAACAGTATTAGTCGGAATACTACCTTTTGTTTTAGGTATGATTAGGCATTCAATAGCTATAACAATGCTTTCAGGACTTGGTTTAGCAGCGTTACTTTCGAATGTAAGTCCAGGCAGTTTAACTAATAATTTTGTTGATAACTTATTCTTCTTAATATTTGCTAGTTTCATAAGTTTAATGATTGTTTCATTTTCAATTTATACTATTTCAAGAAAAGATATTAATATCAAGTAGTATATCTGAGTTTAATGGAAGGAAAGTGCTAATTTTGTGATGATTTATTTAAACGAAGAGACTGTATAAGTTAGTATTTATGCTCCTGAAGAAAAATTCTTGCATTTAAAGCTAGATATAGAAAGAGAGATAGAAATGAGAAATATTGTTGAAATAAAAGAAGTTTTTAAAACAATTGATAAAGAAAAAATTTTAAGTGGTATCAACCTTCAAATTGCTGAAGGAGAAATCTATGGATTTTTAGGACCAAATGGCGCAGGGAAAACAACTTTAATGAAATGTATGTTATCCTTATCAACTGTTACATCTGGTAGTATTGAAATCTTTGGAAAAAATTTACAAAATCACAGAGAGGAGATTCTAAGTCAAGTTGGAAGTGTTATTGAAACACCAATTTTTTATGAAAACCTCACAGCAAAAGAAATTTTGGAAATTCACGCTCAGTATATGGGGAAAAATATTATTGAATCAGATATAATAAGAGCCTTAAGAATGGTCGGATTAAAAAATAAGACTAAAAAAGTAAAAGAGTTTTCGTTAGGAATGAGACAGAGACTTGGTTTAGCTCGGGCTTTCCTAACAAAACCAAAATTGTTAATTTTAGATGAACCAATCAATGGTTTAGATCCAATAAGAATTCAAGAAATTCGAAATCTGTTGTTGTCTCTTTCTAAGGAATGTGGTGTTACAATATTCATCTCAAGTCATATTTTATCGGAAATTTCACAGATAGCAGATAAGATTGGTGTTATCAAAAATGGACAAATGCTAGAACAGGTCTCTATGAAAGAGCTTAAGAGAGAGAATATTGACTTAGAAGAATATTTTATGTCACATTTTCTAAATGAAATTTAAGAATTATGAGGTAGATTAGGAATGAAACAATTGACAAAGTACCATAAGAAGTCTTTTTATACTTTCATGATTTTTAATATATTAGTTCCTTTAACTAATATTGCTTTTGCTTATTCTATTAAAATTATAATTGATAGTGGAATGTCCCAAAATAGGGAAGCTCTAACCCAAGCGATACTAATAGGCTCTATCGTAATATTTATCTATGCCAGTCTTAATTTTATATCCCTTCGATTAAGAAATAAACTTGTTAGGCAGATTATGTCAAGATACAAAAATAAGGTGTTTAAATCTATTTTAGATAGGGATTATAGAGAATTTTCTAAGGAAAAATCAGGGAAATTTATTTCAATATTAACTGAGAACATGAAGAAAATTGAGCAGGATTATTTGCACCAGTATTTTAATATTTCAAAAAATATTTCCTTAATGATTTTCTCACTAGTAGCCATGTTTATAGGTAATTGGTTTTTGACCTTATTAGTTATCATTGCTAGCATTATTCCTATGATGATTTCAGGTTTTATTGGACAAAAATCAGCCTCTCTACAAAATAGTTCTATGATAGCCGATCAGAAATATTTAGCTAAGGTTAAAGATATTTTAGCAGGGTTTCTAGTTATAAAGAGTTTTAATGTGAAAGAGGCTATCGGTCAAGATTACAAAAACGAAAGCGAGAAATTGGATGAGATATATTTCATCAAAGGGAAATTTGATGTTTTATCTAATGTTATTTCTCAACTTTCAGGGATGATTGTTTTTTTAGTAGCCTTTGGTGGAGGAATGTATCTGGTCTTCGGTGGGCATACCACAATTGGGAGTGTTACAGCTATTGTTCAACTAGTCAATTTTGTAGTAATGCCACTAAATGAAATTGGTATGGGAATGAGTAAATTCCGCGAAGGTCAAGCTACACTGAATTCATTTGAGGTAAAAGATGTAATCGAACTTCAAACTGGTAAAACGAAAGAATATTTTGATGATGTCATTTCTTTTTCAAACGTAGATTTTTCCTACCCTAATGCTGAGGAAAAGATTTTTAATAATTTATCTTTGCAGATCAAAAAGGGGGAAAAAATTGCAATAGTAGGTATGTCAGGCAGTGGAAAATCAACTTTACTCAATCTATTACTGCGTTTCTATGATGTAACAAGTGGGTATATCTCAATTGATAATCAAGATTTGCAAGCTATTTCAGCAGAGAGCCTTTATAACTTAATGACTATTGTTCAGCAAGATGTTTATATCTTTGATGATACTTTAAAAGCAAATATTACCCTTAGTCAATCCTTTACTGAAGATGATATAAAAAGAGCTGTACAGCAGTCTGGTTTAGAAAGTTATATTTTAGAAAATGAATTAGGTCTACAAACTTTATGTGGTGAGAATGGATCAAATCTATCTGGGGGAGAAAGACAGAGACTTAGTATTGCGCGTGCCTTGATTCGAAAAACACCAATCTTATTATTGGATGAGGCTACTTCGTCTTTGGATAATCAAGTAACTACTGAAATTGAAAGTTCAATCTTGGATATTCAAAATTTGACTGCACTTGTAGTAACCCACAAGTTGAATGAAAACATTTTGAAAAGATACGATAGAATTCTCTTTATGAAAGCAGGCGTCATTGTTGAAGATGGTTCTTTTTGTGACTTGATGGATAGGAGAGGTGAGTTTTATAAGTTGTTTGAGTTGAGTGTGTAATGCTACCAGAATAAAAAGAGGATGAAAATCTTTAATCTCAAGTTGTTTTTCAATAATATTATAGTTGTATAAACAAAGGGAATTTGAGAATTAAAAAGTGACTAAAAAAGAAGGCTAAATAATATTAATCTGTAAAATACAACTCATCGAATATGATTAAATGGTAAGTATCAATTAAATTGAAAATTTTATAGTGTTATAATATAATTAAACCATAAGAGCAAGAAGGTTGTGCTTAAAAAATAATCTTAGTATAGCTTATCTCTGACAAATATTTAGATTTTAGAGCTGTTTAATTTTAAGCAGTCATTATTTTTAAACATTAGGGGCTTCAAAGGAGAATATTTAAAATGAAATATTTTTTTGCAGGATTTGGTAAAATAAACTTTATAAATTATCTATTGTTTCTATGTGTAGGACTAGCCCCTCTTTTTCATATCTATGTAATAGGCTCTGAAATGAATTTTGTGAAAATAGTGTTATCTATTTTGGGAGTCATATTTGTATTTATTTTAACTATTGCTCGAATTTATAGAAGATTTTTCTATAATAAAAATAAACTTGACTATAATAGTATGGATTAGTTAATCAATTGGAACGATTATTCTTTGTGATACTATACCACTTTTAAGTTTTTACATTAAACAGCTGGCTGAAGTGAAAGTTGTTTATCTTAGAAAGGAAAACACCAAATTGTCCTACAAATTTCTACTCTTCGACCTCGACCACACTTTGCTTGATTTTGATGCTGCTGAGGATGTGGCTCTGACACAACTTCTAAAAGAAGAAGGAGTTGCAGATATTCAAGCTTATAAAGACTATTACGTTCCTATGAACAAGGCTCTCTGGAAGGACTTGGAGCAAAAGAAAATCAGTAAACAAGAGCTAGTTAATACGCGCTTTTCTCGTTTATTTGCTCATTTTGGACAGGAAAAAGACGGTAGTTTTCTAGCCCGGCGTTACCAATTTTACCTCGCACAACAGGGACAAACTTTTTCAGGCGCTCATGAACTCTTGGATAGCCTTATCGAGCGAGATTATGAGCTGTATGCTGCGACAAATGGAATAACTGCCATTCAGACAGGGCGTTTGGCTCAGGCTGGTCTGGCTTCCTATTTCAACCAAGTCTTTATCTCTGAACAGTTGCAAACACAAAAGCCGGATGCTCTCTTTTATGAAAAGATTGGTCAGCAGATTACAGGCTTTAGCAAAGAAAAGACGCTGATGATTGGAGATTCCCTAACCGCAGATATTCAAGGTGGCAATAATGCGGGGATTGACACTATCTGGTACAATCCTCATCACCTCGAAAATCCCACACAAGCCCAGCCGACTTACGAAGTCCATTCTTATCAAGATTTGCTGGATTGCTTAGATAAACTGTAAAAAGTGGTTTCCATAGCCACTTTTTGCTATAATAGAGGCAGTAAAAACGAAGGAATAGTTAACGATGTTAAGGCCAGAACTTTCTCTTTATGAACCATTGTATACACTAAAGGAAGTTGATCAAAATATCTGGATAGTGGATGGTGATTTGATTCAAATGGATATGAAGATCTTCAAACTTCCTTTTCAGACACGCATGACGGTGATTAAGTTAAATGATGGCAAACTTTGGCTTCATTCTCCTATTGCGCCAAACGAGAAACTCTTTACTGAACTGGACGCTTTGGGCAGAGTCGCTTACCTGATTTCACCAAATAAGATTCACTACGCCTATATTGCAGATTGGAGAAAAAGATATCCTCATGCGCAAGCATGGTCTAGTCCAGGAGTTGAAGAAAGAGCGAAAAGTCAGAATGTCAAGGTGGAATTTGATGCTGCCTTAACAGATAAGGCTCCTGACCTATGGTCTGATGAGATTGATCAGCTTATTTTTAAGGGAAGTTCTGTCATCGAGGAGGTCGTGTTTTATCATAAATCAACTAAAACACTCATTGTAACAGACCTTATAGAGAATTTTGAACCTGAAAAGATAGCTAGTCCAATCCGCAGAAAATTCTATCGTTTAGCTCGTGTAACAGCCCCTGATGGTCAAACTCCTATTGATTATCGGATGACTTTTTTAGGAAGACAAAGGGAAGCAAGGGTTTCCTTTTCCCGTATGTTAAACTGGAAACCGGATAAGATTATACTTGCACATGGTTTATGCTTTTTTAAAAATGGTACGGATGAATTAAGACGTGCTTTTAGATGGATAAGATAAAGGAGGGAAAGATGCAACACTCGTCTTGGCATGCTTTGATTAAGGAGCAATTACCTGAGGGTTATTTTGGGAAAATCAATCAGTTTATGGAGCAGGTCTATTCTCAGGGGACTGTTTATCCGCCCAAAGAAAAGGTTTTTCAGGCTCTCTTGACAACACCGCTTGAAGAAGTTAAGGTGGTGATTCTAGGGCAAGATCCCTATCACGGGCCAGGTCAAGCGCAGGGCTTGAGTTTTTCTGTACCCGACTCTATCCAAGCTCCGCCATCCTTGCAAAATATCTTGAAAGAATTGTCAGATGACATCGGGGTCAAGAAATCTCATGATTTGACAGCTTGGGCTGAGCAAGGAGTCTTGCTTCTTAATGCTTGTTTGACAGTTCCTGCTGGACAGGCCAATGGTCATGCTGGTCAGATATGGGAGCCTTTTACGGATGCTGTGATTCAGGTGGTCAATCATCTAGATAGACCAGTCGTTTTTGTACTCTGGGGAGCTTATGCACGTAAGAAGAAGGCCTTAGTTACCAATCCTCATCACTTGATTATCGAATCAGCCCATCCCAGTCCCTTGTCAGTTTATAGAGGATTTTGGGGTTCCAAGCCTTTTTCCAAGGCCAATGCATTCTTAAAAGAGACAGGACAAGAGCCAATCGATTGGCTTAGATAAGGAGAAAATATGCCTCAGTTAGCGACGATTTGCTACATTGATAACGGGAAAGAACTGCTTATGCTCCACCGTAATAAGAAACCAAATGATGTTCATGAAGGGAAATGGATTGGTGTGGGTGGTAAGCTGGAGCGTGGTGAGACTCCACAGGAATGTGCAGCGCGTGAAATCCTTGAAGAAACAGGGCTCAAAGCCAAGCCAGTTCTAAAAGGTGTCATCACTTTTCCTGAATTTACTCCAGATTTAGACTGGTACACCTATGTTTTTAAAGTGACGGAGTTCGAGGGTGACTTGATTGACTGCAATGAAGGAACCTTAGAATGGGTTCCCTATGATGAGGTTTTGAGCAAGCCAACTTGGGAAGGTGACCATACCTTTGTTGAGTGGCTTTTAGAGGATAAACCCTTCTTTTCAGCTAAATTTGTTTATGATGGGGATAAATTGTTGGATACCCAAGTTGATTTCTATGAATAAAGGAGAAAGCAGATGCTACTAATCAAAAATGGTCGTGTAATGGATCCCAAGTCTGGTTTGGATCAAGTGTGTGATGTTCTAGTCCAAGATGGGAAAATTGTCAAAATTGATCCGGAAATCACGGAAGAAGGAGCAGAAATCTTAGAGGCTAGTGGTCTTGTGGTTGCTCCTGGCTTGGTCGATATTCATGTGCATTTCCGTGAACCTGGTCAGACCCACAAGGAAGATATCCATACGGGTGCCCTAGCAGCCGCTGCAGGTGGTTTTACAACTGTCGTCATGATGGCTAATACTAGTCCAACTATCTCGGATATAGAGACTTTGCAAGAAGTTCTCCAGTCAGCTGCCAAAGAGAAAATTAATGTCAAGACGGTTGCGACCATTACTAAGAATTTTAATGGGCAAGATTTGACTGACTTTAAAGCACTCTTAGAAGCTGGTGCGGTTGGTTTCTCAGACGACGGTATCCCACTTGAAAGCAGTAAAGTTGTCAAGGAAGCCATGGAGGAAGCTAAAAAGCTTAATACCTTTATTAGTCTTCATGAGGAAGATCCAGGTTTGAATGGAATTCTTGGCTTTAACGAAAATATTGCTAAAGAACATTTCCATATCTGCGGTGCGACTGGGGTGGCTGAGTATGCTATGATGGCGCGTGATGTCATGATTGCCTATGCAACTAAGGCTCATGTCCATATTCAGCATTTGTCTAAGGAAGAAAGTGTTAAAGTAGTGGAGTTTACTCAGGGGCTAGGTGCGCAAGTCACAGCAGAAGTAGCGCCACAGCATTTTTCTAAGACCGAAGCGCTCCTTTTGACACAAGGAAGTAATGCCAAGATGAATCCGCCGCTTCGTTTGGAATCAGACCGTCGTGCCGTGATTGAAGGTCTCAAGTCAGGTGTCATCACAGTTATTGCGACTGACCATGCGCCTCATCATGTAGATGAAAAAAATGTTGAGGATATTACCAAAGCGCCATCTGGTATGACTGGCTTAGAAACCTCTCTGTCTCTCGGATTGACTTATTTGGTCGAAGCTGGTGAGTTAAGCTTGATGGAATTACTCGAAAAGATGACATACAACCCAGCCAAGCTTTACAACTTTGAAGCAGGTTACTTGACTGAGAATGGTCCAGCGGACATCACTATTTTTGATGCTAAGGCTGACCGCCTTGTGGACTCCCATTTTGCTTCGAAAGCAGCTAATTCACCCTTTATCGGTGAAACCTTAAAAGGGCAGGTTAAATATACCATCTGTAAGGGACAAATCGTCTATCAAACTTGATAGGAGTTGGAATATGAATTATTTTCGAAAACGTAGGGAGAGAAAAGCAAAATCTAATAGCGGAATTTACTGTCCCGCATCTAATCGTTCTAAAATTCAATATGAAACTAAAGAAAAAGCTGACCATGCGGTTCAATATGATAATGGAGGTTTAGTTAGAAGCTATTATTGTCGTACATGTGCGTGTTGGCATACTACTTCAAAATCTAATAACCCTCCGCTAAGTTTGAAAAACTATGGTCTGAAACTCTTTGGTTTAGATAAATCAGAATAGAAAGAGAAGTATGTATAAGACAAAGTGTTTACGAGAGAAGTTAGTATTATTTTTAAAAATTTTCTTCCCAATCCTGATTTATCAATTTGCCAATTATTCTGCATCCTTTGTTGATACGACTATGACAGGTCAATACAATACCATGGACTTGGCTGGTGTGTCTATGGCAACCAGTATCTGGAATCCTTTCTTTACATTCCTGACAGGGATTGTATCAGCCCTGGTGCCCATCATTGGTCACCACCTTGGTCGAGGCAAAAAGGAAGAAGTTGCGTCAGATTTTTACCAGTTCATCTATTTGGCCTTGGGCCTATCCGTTTTCTTACTGGGACTGGTAGTTTTCCTGGCACCACCCGTTTTAAATCATATCGGACTAGAAGCGCCAGTAGCAGCAGTAGCGGTTCGCTATCTTTGGTTTTTATCTATCGGAATTATCCCCTTGTTGCTCTTTAGTGTCATTCGTTCCTTGCTGGATTCGCTGGGCTTGACCAAACTTTCCATGTACCTCATGCTTTTGTTACTTCCTCTCAATAGTGGATTTAACTACCTCTTGATTTACGGGGCCTTTGGTGTTCCAGAACTGGGAGGTGCTGGTGCTGGTTTAGGAACTTCCTTGGCTTACTGGGTATTGCTGGGGATTTCTGTTCTGGTTTTATTTAAACAGGAGAAGCTCAAAGCCTTGCATTTTGAGAAACGCATTCCGCTTAATATGGATAAAATCAAGGAAGGAGTTCGCTTAGGTCTGCCTATTGGGGGAACTGTCTTCGCGGAAGTGGCTATCTTTTCCGTGGTTGGCTTAATTATGGCTAAGTTCTCGTCCTTGATTATTGCTAGTCACCAGTCAGCTATGAACTTTTCAAGTCTTATGTACGCCTTTCCTATGAGTATCTCATCGGCTATGGCTATTGTCGTTTCCTATGAAGTGGGAGCCAAGCGATTTGATGATGCGAAAACCTATATTGGTCTAGGAAGATGGACTGCCCTCATTTTTGCGGCCTTCACCTTAACCTTCCTTTACATTTTTAGAGGAAATGTGGCCAGTCTTTATGGTAACGACCCAGAATTTATCGATTTGACAGCGCGTTTTTTAACTTATAGTCTTTTCTTCCAGTTAGCAGATACCTTTGCGGCACCCCTTCAGGGAATTTTGCGGGGTTATAAGGATACAGTTATTCCTTTTTACCTTGGTTTGGTTGGTTACTGGGGGGTGACACTCCCAGTAGCTATGGTATTCGACTCTCTAACAGATTTTGGAGCTTATTCTTACTGGATTGGTTTGATTATTAGTTTGATTGTGAGTGGGGCTCTCTACCGTTGGCGTTTAACTGTGATTATGAAGAGATTTGAATCCAGAAAAGCTTGATTTTTAGAATTCCTACAAGCAAAAATATTCTTCCTTATCTGCATTATTTTTGCTATAGTTAAATTAGTAGTAGGCAAATGAGAATTTCAAAAATAAAATATAGAAACAATTGATATTCCACGTTACTTTACTGGTATCAGATATAAAGAAAAAGAAGTTGCTTATTTTTAGCAGCTTCTTTTTTTGATATAATTTTACATAATTTAAAATACGTAAAATTATAAACTATCCAAGGCATTTTTTTGTTCATCATTGACGATATGGGTATAGAGGTCAGTGACTTGTGTACTGGCGTGTCCTAGCTGGTGACTGACCAAAACTTGCGATTTAGTAGCATCATAGAGCCTGGTTGCTAGGGTATGTCGTAGTTTATGGGGGGTTACACGGACTTTGAAGTCCTCAGAGTACTTAGCAACCATTTTCTCAACGCTGGAAGCATCGATACGATTAGGAACACCTCTGTAGAGAGTCAAAAAAAGGGCTGTGTCTGTTTTTTCCGTCTTATAGCGTTGATTTCGAATGGCCAGATAATTCTCTAAATAAGGCTTAGCAAAGGCAGCAACATTGACCGAGTCACGTTTGCCACCTTTTCGAGTGACATCAATAACCATCATCTTGAGATTGAGATCCCTTAGATCCAGATTAACAGCTTCAGATAAGCGGACACCAGATGCCAAGAGAAGGGCGATAATCGCCAAATCACGTTCCTTATTTTTATTAAATGAGGATAGGGCGCGATTTGAAAGTTGTTGTGGATACTCTTGGTCAATATAAGTTAGAAAACCTTCTGTTTCATCACCTAAAAAAAGTTTTTGCTTGATGTTTTCAGCTCTGGCAGCAAGGGTCTCTTTCTTTTTCTTTGTTGAAACTTTCTTCATTACATTACGATAGAAATAAGGTTCGCCCTGGTCGTTTTCAACTTCCTCAGTCAAATACTTATAAAGACTAGAAAGTGCTGACAAAGTCCGATTGATGGTTGTCTGAGAAACTCCTTGCTTGGTTGTATTAGCATTCAGCAAAGGACGTTCACGTAGATAAAGGATAAAGGATTCCATGTCTTTCTTAGACATCTTTTCCAAAACTGATAAAGGAATATCGGACATTTTATCAGCGTTTGAAATACCAGACTCCAAAACCCAGCTGAAAAATCGATCGTATTCCTTAAGGTATTCGTACAGGGTTGTAAAACTGTAGGGCACAGCCAGCTTAGATTGGTAGTATTCCAGAACATACCAGGGCATGATTTGTTTTAGTTTGTCAATTCGTTCCAATAAAATCTCACGTTTCATGTATTTTCTCCATAAATAAGTCTACTAGTAGTATAGCATAGGCTTATATATTTTTCAAGAAAATTATAGTTTTTCGGAAAGATGTTATAGAGCTTTTTAAAAAAGACTTAAATCTGTGTAAAACAGATCTAAATCTTTGGAATTTCTATTGTGAATCATTATCTAGTGCTTTTTCTAGTTTCCAAATACTAAACCAGAATGAAATAGTCAGCAGAATAAAGAAAATAATAAAGAACTCACCCACTAAACTTTTGTTCATACTACATAACTGAAGAGCTATATAAGGAACTATGAGATACAAAATACATTGTATAATTGCTATTGTTTTCTTTTCATGATTTTAATCTTACTGCACAGATTTGATACAGTAAACTCCTTTCTAGCTTTATCATTTCTAACTTAATTATAGTCTTATTTTTAAGAAAGTTCAATTATTTATATGTAAAATTCCTCATCAGTAAAAAATAACCGATCTCATTTCTGAGAATCGGTTTTCTAAATAAATTAAGCTAATTTTTTACATAACGTAAATTATGTAAAAGTTATACTACAACAATAAATCTTTGACTTTCCCAATTTCACTTTTTGGAATAACCAGGTGAATCATATCTCCGAGAAACATTCTAGTTGAGCCGTTAACTGTTTGGCTCTTACCATTATGGACTTGGGTAGTGATGAGGACGTTGTGTGGTAAGTTGAGTTCATGAACTTGTTTCCCAGCAATTTTATCAGAAACTGGTATTTCGATAAGTGTAACTTCTCCTTCGCTGGATACTTCTTCTGGGAGCATTTTTTCCAGCATGACTTCATAGACTGGTGCACCCTTGAGCAAATCCATGATAATATAAGAAACAAGAGTGACAAGACCAAGTGGCATGAGGTTGCGAATATCTCCTACCATCTCAGTTACCAGAATCATAGCAGTTAAGGGAGCTTTTGATATAGCTCCAAAATAGCCACTCATTCCTAGGATAATAAATATAGGGAATTGCTCTTGACTGACAAGTCCAAGATTGACACAGATAACACCAACTAGGGCACCAAGCAAGGAACCGAGAGCCAAAATAGGTAGGAAAATCCCTCCTGGAAGACCACTTCCATAACTAATCATGCTCCAGATAAAGCGAATTAAAAAGTAAGCTAATAGAACTTGGAAACTAAAATCTTGCTCAGTTAAGGAAAGTACAAGCTGATTTCCACCACCAAGGATGTGGGGTAAAAAGATTCCGACTGGTATGATGAGAATAAAAGCAAGAATTGGATAATAAGCTCTATCCAAATGGATTTTTTGACCAAGCCAGTCATAAACTCGACCAACATTGAGTACAGCTTTCTCATAGAGAAAACCTGAAAATCCAAGGAAAATTCCCATGACGAGATATATCCAATACTGATCTAGGGTCATGAGAGGAATGTTATCTGGCATATCCAATACTGGTGTCAAACCGAACATGAGCAGAGACACAAAGTTTGCTACGATGCTGGCTGCTAGAGTTGAGACCCAGAAAAAGCGTGAAAAGTGATGATAGACTTCTTCTACCACAAAGAGAAGTCCAGCAATCGGTGCATTAAAGGCAGCGGCTAGTCCTGCTGCAGCACCACTGGCAATCAAGGAACGTTCCTCTACTGGACTGGATTTGAGCCACTTGGCAATTCCTTTACCACCAACTGCTCCCAGTTGGATACTTGGTCCTTCACGCCCCAGCATGAGTCCGCTGGCAATAGCTAGAATTCCTAGAATATATTTTTTCCAGAGAACGCCCCACCAGTTAAGGGTCATGAGGCCTTTCAGTTCGGCTTCGACTTGAGGAATTCCTGAGCCTTTAATATCTTTTTCAGAGCGTGTCAGTTTGGCACTAAGCCAGCAGATGATTAGATAAAACAGGGCGATAATAAATAAATTAACAAATAAGTGCCCTTGATCTTGATAAAGTCCTTGTATCAGGTGGAAGCCTTTTTCAATTAAGAAACGAAAGGATCCAACGATAATTCCAACAACGAGACCAACAATGATTCCTCGTCCAACTTGGGATAATATAGTACTTGAGGCAAAGGCAAATTCTTTCTTAGAACGGACTATTTCCGACTGTTCCTCCATGGTATTTCCTTTCAATTAACTTTCTTTTTTACCTAAAACCAGTGATTTAACGGGTTCAAAGCTGGTTCGGTGAATTGGGGTAACTCCTAGTTTTGTGAGGCTTTCCAAATGTTTGGCTGTTCCATATCCTGCATTAGCAGTAAAATCATAGCCAGGGAACTGCTGGTCGAATTCCTTCATCAATTCATCACGTGTCACCTTGGCTACTATAGAAGCCGCTGCGATCGAGAGGGAGTTAGCATCTCCTTTGATAATGGAGGTTTGTGAAATTGGTAATTCCAACTTCATGGCATCTATCAAAAGGTGCTCAGGTTGAGGACTAAGCTGGGAGATTGCTTCCTTCATGGCCAGTTTGGTTGCTTCATAGATATTGACTTGGTCGATGACTTGATTATCCATGATACCAATTCCGATTGACAGGGCTTGGTTTTGAACGGCTTGGAAAATCTCCAGATGTTTCTTTTTAGGAATTTTCTTGCTGTCGTTGAGACCTTTAATCTTACAATTTTGAGGTAAAATAACAGCTGCAGCAACTACTGGCCCAGCCAGAGGACCTCGGCCGACCTCATCAACACCAGCAATTAAGGTCAGTTCTTGCTTATAAAGTTTTTTTTCATAGGAAAGCATGGATTCCAAACGAAGATCCTCATCCAATTCTGCCTGAATGGCTTTTTTACGCTTGCTGATTTCCTTTTGAACTCCAGAGCGATTATCCTTTTCAAGCTCTAAAAAAATAGGATTATCTAAGTCCTTGACTGTTGCAAGGAGTTCTTTGATTTCTTTAATCGTCGCCATCGAGGTCTTCCAATGTATCTAAGGTATAGTTACCGAGTCTGCCATCGCGGACTTCCTTCACGAAGAGACTGTAAAAGCGGTCATAGTCATCACGGAAACCGAGGGCACGGGTCATGTCCATAATAATTACAGGCGCTTCTTCTTCAATTTTCATTTGTTTGAAGCGTTCGGCCAGCTTTTCTGGATAATGTTCTTTGAAATAATTGAGGCCAAAAATAGTTACCTCATCCATAGGAAGCAACTGGTCTTTGATAGCTCCAGTCAAGGCTAGTTTCAGTGCAACAGTTTCATCCTCAAACTTAGGCCAGAGAATCCCCGGTGTATCCAAGATTTCCAGATCTTTATTGGTTTTGAGCCATTGTTGACCTTTGGTAACACCAGGCTTGTTGCCGACAACAGCAATTTTCTTACCAGCCAAACGGTTCATCAGAGTGGATTTACCAGCATTTGGAATCCCGATAATCATGGT
The DNA here is from genome assembly GCF_013277475.1 of Streptococcus sp. k-628. Classification (NCBI taxonomy): domain Bacteria; kingdom Bacillati; phylum Bacillota; class Bacilli; order Lactobacillales; family Streptococcaceae; genus Streptococcus; species Streptococcus sp. k-628. The sequence continues at coordinate 118,577 of NZ_VMMZ01000038.1, read as the reverse complement.
ACGCAAGGTTTCAATCTTGATACCACGTTCTTTTTGGCGAGCAATCTTATTAGCCATGAGTTTCTTAGCAGCATCTGTTACAATTTTTACAGTCACTTGCTCTTTGGAGTTGATAGCCAGCGTCTGAATTCCCTGTGATTCAAAATGCTGACGCCATTCCTTGGTCATTGCTGGATCAGCCAAGTCTGCCTTGTTTAAAATCAAGAGTTTTGGTTTGTCACCAACAATCTTGGTCAACATAGGATTTTGACTAGATAGAGGTAAACGTGCATCCACCAAAATCGTCACAAAATCAACAAATTTTAAATTTTCCTGCACCTGTCGACGCGCTTTAGACATGTGACCAGGAAACCATTGAATAGTAGCCATTGAGTTTTTTTCCTTTCGTAGCAAGGGTTTAGAGACCCTATTTTATTTTACTATCGTTTGAACATAAAGGGTTCTCAAATGAATGATGTTCAAACAGTTTTTTGTTTTATGACATAGAAATCTACCTTATATTATATCATGCCTTCTTTATTTTGTCCGATGATAGCCTTTCAAGTACCCTATATAGAAAAAAGCCATCAAATGATGACTTTTCAGAGGGAGCAAAAAACTGCCCTCTTTATATTTTAAACATTTAAATGTCTTCTTTAAACAGTTGGTTAAAGAAACCGTCTGTGTTTTTAAGAAGGGCTTTGAAGACCTTAGATTTAAGAGTAACAGTGTGAGAGAAGTCATCTGGTTTCTTCAAATCTTCTTCAACTGCCTTAACAAAAATATCTTTCAATTGTGTATAGTTGGTAATTTGTTTACCGTCAATTTCAATAGCAGTAAATCCTTGTTCTGCTTTAGCTTTAACATCGTGATACCAATGTCTCTTCCACTCTTCAAGTGTCTTGAACTTGTCTCCAGAAACTTTCTTAATAATGAAATCATCACCTAATCTACCCTGGTTTTGTTTATCAGCTTCACCTTGATATTTGCTAGATACATAACTAGTGAAACCTTTGTCATATCCATAATAACCCCACATACGAAAAGCATTGTGTTTGAAGGATAGAGAACCGGGGGCACCTGGACTCGTATTACCACCGTAAATACCTGCCATCATATTGACATTGACATAAGCCGTACCAAAATCTTCTGGGTGGAAGACCTTATTGCCTGGATTTCCGTGAATGGTCATAAAGTTATTATTTACCAAGTCATCGATGGTTTCCAGTTTGGTTGTTTTCTCAGCGTCTGTCAAGTCACGCACTTTGTCCCATTGGTGAGGACCACTTAGTTTATTTCTATCCATTGGTCGACGTGTTTCGCGGTCAATTTTCTTGAACCACTTACTATTGTCACCTTTAATCTTAGGAAGAACAGCTTCAGCTTCAGCATAATCAAGCATCATCATAGCTTCATTGTAGTTCTTCATGTAGTGGTCGATTTGGTCACGTGTTTGAAGTTTGTCAGGGTCTGGATTATACCACTGGTTTCCATCATTTGGACGATGATAGGCCATGTTAAGACCTAACGCACCATACTCACCATTTGTTGTTGACTTATCAGGAGTTTGTAACATTCCTTGAGCAAAAGCTTCCAAATCCGTACCTTGACGATGGTTATGTCCTCCAAAGTAAGCTACACGGTCATTAATGTGTGTGGTTTCATGTGTGAAGGCAGAGATACCAAACGGGTCAAGCATATTGGTTACCATGAAGAATACTTGCTCATCTTTCCACGGTTTATCGTAGATTTTCGCCATCGCTCCCATAGCTCCATTAACTTGATGCCAACGGTTAGTCGGGCCGAATAGTTCACGAATAGGAGATACCACGGTTCCACCTTTTCCATAACCTTGACGATTTGCATCCTTAATTCCTTCATAAGTTTGATTATCCCAAACAGGTGTTGGTACCATATACTCGCTCTTCAAGAGTTTATTACGAACACTTGGAAGAGCTAAACGAGACCAGAAATCAAGATAAGTTTGTTGTGCTTTAGCGACTTCATCAATACGTTTCTTCAATTCCTTACGTTCTTCTTCAGTGTTCTTACCATATTTCTCAAATGAACTATAAGCCATCGTGTTATAGGTTGAAATCATAAAGATATGGGCTTTCTTTAAGTTGAGCAATGGTAAAATCATACGACCGTGAACGTCATTATTTAAACCGTCAAATACACGATGTCGCTTATCTTTAAAGGCTTCAGTAGTTGTTTCAGGCTCTGCTACATAAACGTTTTTCGCAGAATGAATAAACCAGTCATTCAAATCTTTATCTTCTGTAAATAAACGCATATTATAGTCTAAGAAGCTACGTAAATCACCTTTACCAGTTGCACCAGCAATCACTTCTTTGTAGGCATCTTGTGTACGGTCACCTTTCAAGAAATGTTCTCTTGAACCAATTTGAATCAAACGGTCTAGTACACTTGGTGTCTTACCATAGAAGTCCGGTTTGAACATCATGATATCCTTGATACTCAAATCACCATATTTGATATCATAGTAACGATTAAGATAAGTCAGTCCCATTATAATCTTAGCTTTATTATCTTCTACTTTCTTGAGTAGCGATTTCATCGCGGCAGCATCAACGTTTAATTGATGGTCTTCATTTTCGACCAAGGCTTTGACGAACTTATCTAGATTTTGCTTCACTTCGGCAAAACTTTCTTCCAAGTATAGATTACGAATATATCCATCTTTACGAGCATTTGTATTTTCTTCTGACTTCTTACGTATATCCATTAATGCGCGTACTTCAGCTGAAATTAGGTCAACACTTGAAAGTCTTTCTTTCACATCCGCAATCAGTTTGTCCCGATTTTTAACAACTATATTTGGTGTATAGACAATGTTTTGACCTGCTACATCATACTCTTTTACTTGAGCTACTTTAGAATCAGCTTTATCGGTAACTACCATTTCTTCTTTAGTGCCATCCGCATAGTGAATCATAATCTTATCAATATCTGATAAGTCCGTCACAAACTGACCATTCTTCATACCCGTTACAGACAGAACGGTTTTCTTAACAAGATTGGACTCATCTGTTAACTTATTCCCTTGGTTTACAATCCACTCCTTATTATAAAATGGCTGCAATTTTTCCAAGTTTCGATAAGCTACTTCTCTTGTCTCTTTATAATCCTGAATCGCTTTATAATCAGAATCTCTATCGATGATACGATTTAACTTGTTTACGACAGGATCTTGAATAGTAAAGGTGTTGGCTGTGATATTCATCTTAGCGATTTTAGCATCTGCTTCTGCTTGAGAGATACCAGTAATACGATTTGAATGTTTGTAGGAAGATAAACCACTTGCAACACCATTTACATAATTTACACGTTTGATATTATCTAATCCAAAATATTGGTCATTATCATTCAAGGCTGGTGAACCATAGACAATTTCACCATTATTTACTTTAAGCATTGTTACGACATCTTCAATAACACCCCAGTTAAAGTTGTTATGAATTACACCTCCACTTTCGCCATGCTGAATCAAATTCATAGTACCTTTTATTACAGCATTTCGGAGAAATCCTTTTTTACCTACTGTCATCGAGTCAATACCATGATCTAGTTTACCAATTAAACCACCATATTTAGATTTATTGGCACTAATCTTAGCATCAACGTAAGCTTTATCAACGTTACTTATCCAACTTTCGCTGACAAGTCCACCAGACCACCAGCCTTTATCTCCAAGACTGTTAATCTTGCCAATAAAAGCTACATTGCGCATATTAGCTTCGTCTAACTTATTAACAGCACCGGTTACATCGTTATTTCCTGTTACTGAACCTACTACTTTGATATTCTCAAGGGTAGATTTCTTAAACATATTACCAATAGGTGCAACTTTATCAGCCCAAGGCATATTGATATCTACATTACCTAAGTTAAAGTTTTTGAGTGTAGCACCTTCAGCCTCATTAAACAAAGGTCTTTCTAAGTTATGAATCGTGTACTGATGGTTCTCTACACTTGATAAAGTACCTCTAAACTTAGCCATAACATAAGCTTTACCTGCTGGCTTAACGTTAACTGCATTCAAATCTGCACCAAGTTTAAACTCACCGGTAGGATTTGCTTGCATATCTTTTGCTAAATCATGGAAATTGTAATAAACCTTATCCTCGGTAGCCCTCGGTTTTTCAAGATAATAAGTGTAAATGTCTCTTAACTTACCGTCTTTATCACGTTGAACTAAGTCAGGTGCTTTTGCCGTTACCTTGTAAAGCTGCTTACCTTCTTCAATGACCTCTTCAATCTTATCAATTGCTAAACGAGTCACTTTGTTATCCCGAGACGTCACTTTGAGATAGTATTTTTCAGTCTCTGTTGGTGTCTCAGTCAGGAAGTCCTTCAATGTTTCTGTTCCATCTTCTTCTACTTTTACAAGATTTGTTGAGGTAATGTTTTTCAACTCAACTTTTTTCAAATCCAAGCGAAGTGGTTTCTCTTCTAATGTTGCAGTTTCTTCTCCCTTGCCACGGTCATAGGTCATAGTGGTCTCTATCTTATAGTCCTTGTAGAATTTTAAATCTTCTACCTGCTTATCTAATTGCTCTGAAGTTAAATCTACTGTTTTGACAATTTCATTTCCATCTTTAATTGTCGCAGTAATTTTATTGATCTTGACTCCATCTGTATTAACCAAATGATAAGAAAGATTTGCGGAGCGGTCTAATACATTTGTATCTGTCCGCTCCAAAGTCAAAACAGGAGCCGTTTTTTCTTTAGGCTTTTCTTTTGTACCTTTTACAAGAATTTCAGGCTTCATTTCTTTCAAAATAGTTACTGTTTCAACTGGTCCACTAATTTTTTTGCCATGTAACTCTTCATAGCTAGTAACAATTTGACGTTCGCCATCCTCACCAACTTGTTTAACAGAATCATCGCCTATAAATTTGGTAGGATCAGATTCTTCTATAGTCGTTTTAGAAATAGTCTCGGTCCGGATATCGGTATGTAAAGAAGGCAACTCTTCTCTTTCTGATGCAACTTCTGAAACTGTAGATATTGGTTCAGTATACTCTGGAATGTCGTTAACAGGTGGTGCAATCAAGTTTCCGTTTTCGTCCACTCCTGTTGTACCTACTGGTTCAGTATACTCTGGAATGTCGTTAACAGGTGGTTCAATCAAGTTTCCGTTTTCGTCCACTCCTGTTGTACCTACTGGCTCAGTATATTCTGGGATGTCGTTAACAGGTGGTTCAATTAAGTTTCCGTTTTCGTCTACTCCTGTTGTACCTACTGGCTCAGTATATTCTGGGATGTCGTTAACAGGTGGTTCAATCAAGTTTCCGTTTTCATCCACTCCTGTTGTACCTACTGGCTCAGTGTATGCTAGTTTCTCATGAACTTCAGGCTCTACCAGATTACCATCAACTGGTGCTGTATGTTCAGATTTCTTATGAACTTCAGATTCTACAAGGTTTGCACCTATTGGTTGCGTATATTCAGGCTTCTCTACTTTAGGCGCCAAATCAGGAACTGTATTTACCGGTTCAGTATATTCTGATTTTTCATGAATTTCAGGCTCTACCAGATTACCACCAACTGGTGCTGTATGTTCAGGTTTCTCTGCTTTAGTTGCCTCGTTAGGAGCTTCATCTGGAGCCATATCTACAGGTTTAGTGTATTCAGGTTTGTCAGTTTTAGGCGCTTCATTAGGGATACTTTCATGAATTTCAGGCTTTTCTGATTGAGTAAATGATGTGTTTATTTCACTTTGAATAGAACGAATCACCGTTTTATCTGGCGCTAGAATATCCTTTGTCCCCTCATCCTTATGTTGAATTTCTGAAATTGCATCATCATCAAGGGGGAAGTATCCAATATAACGATATCCAGCAATTTGAACTACTCCTTCATTACTTGAAGCTTTCAAAGGATTGTTTATATCGAGTGCTTGCATGCTAGAAAGACTGATTAGTCCAATCGTAGTAACTAAGAACAAACTACTAACTTTTTTCTTTTTATGAACCAAAAGGACTAAACTACCAACAGCTAATAGACCTAAAGCTGTAAGCAAAGAAGTCGAGGATCCTGTTACAGGAAGAGCTTCCTGCTGATAAATAAGAGCATAAGTTTTCTCATTATCAGTAGGAATTCCTGCCTGAATCTTTGTTTGTTCTTCTTGTGTAAGAGAGCTTTTTTCAATGTAATGATAGGTAGAAGCATGAATGATTGACGGTGCAACCAAGATACTTCCGAGTAATACCGAACCAACAATCCCACAGATTTTTCGGATTGAAAACCGTTCTTTTTTAAATAATGACAAGCGTAATCACCTTCTTTAAGTTTATTTTCTAATAGTAAACACTATTTTTTATTCTCAAAAATTGAACTTCTAAAATCATTTGTTTGGTCAAGATAGGCTTTATATATTGCTTTTTTCAATTTTAGAACTCTACTATATTCAGGATAAATATTTACACGTTCATCCTCTGCATCAGCTTTGACAGCAGCAGTTATCATACTTTGAAGCTCTTCTATATTTTTTATTGTCACTCTATCTTTTCTGAACCAATTTCCATTTGGGTTATCGAAGCTAATGCTCATTAATTTATTAAATTTAGCTTTTCGCTCTTCATACATTGCTTTTTTAAAGTCTACCCAAGATGAGTAACTATTATTAAATATTTTTTGAAGTACTAACTCATCAGTTACATTACCAACTTCCTTACCATATGACTTAATCACTTTACCTTTAGCTTTCGCTTCTTCTGCGTATTGATTAGAAATATATGGTACCATTCCATCTTTAAATCCTTTTGCAGCTAACAATTCAAACGCCATACGACGTCCCATTAAATCACCCGGCGTTCCTTCATTATTACTTAAAGCTGAATATATTGGTGAAAATAGTTTAATTGTATAATAGCCATTTCGTTTAAAGGTATCATCATTTCCATTTTCGTATCCTCTTCTTGTAATAACGTCATTTTCTATTAAACTATTAAATGTAGTTAATTTGCTAAGTTCACTTTCATTTAAGTAACGAATAGTATTAGTTGCATATGCTTTACTTCCGTCTGGATCCGGTTCAAATTTATTTTCTATTTTTCTCAACAACTCATTTTTCTTAGAAATATCTAAGTTAACAACTGCATTACCTTCTAGATATTCTAGCATATAAATTACATCAAACAGATTATGCATATATTTTTGCAAGTCTTCTGCATTATTAAATCGTTTTGTAGGATCTTTTACCTGAAGTCTAGTTGGATCTTCTGATTTTTCATACTTCAATATAGAGTTAATCGTAATAGTAGGATCATCAGGATGATCAGGAGCTTGTAACAATCCTTTAGCATAAAACTCTGGTCCAAGTCCATTTCGTCTTCCATAGCCTCCAAGATAAATTTCTCGATCTGAGTTATGTGTCATTTCATGTGTATAAGTTACCGCACCATCTTTATCAAGCATACGATATGCCATATAATAGAATGCATCCCCTGTAGCGTAGGCTCCATTAGAATTATGAACAACATTATTTCCCGCTGGACCGAAGAAATGTTTTATCGCTGGATGATTAGTTTCAAAATTAGCTTCTTGTATCTTATTATCTTTATCATTTCCAAATCTAAATGCATCATAGACTAGAACACTTCTATATAATTTTTCTTTATTTTTATCATCTAATATTTTATACCAATAATCATAGTGATCTCTAAATCTAGCTGCCGCTTCTTTAGCTTTTGTCTCAACATAGTCATTTAAATTAGTTCCTGCTGGATGTTCTTTACTTCTATATCTATCATAAGCCCCAAATCCTATAGTCGAAATGTTCGCAATCATAAACACCGATTTTTCAGGTAATGTTAATAGCGGCAAGACCATACTTGGGTATTTCCAAGATGGGCTAGTTAATCTATCATATACTCCAATTGAATATGGACTACCAGCTATTGATTGCTTATCACTTACTTCTTTAATTGTAGATTTTTCTTCTACAATATAGGCTTTAGTTTGTTCTTTAAACCACTCGTTATTTGTTTTATCTGGTACAAAAGCTTTTCTATATTTTTCTAATGCATCAAATAAATTATTAGTTTTATAATTTTTTGCTAATAAAACGTTATAAGTTATAACATTATTTTTCGCTAGTAAATTATTAAATCCAGATTTACCTAATTCGATAACATTATCTAACGCTGAACTATTTGATTTACCAAAGAAATCCAAGTGGTACATAACTAAATCTTTCGCTTTTGTTTCACCATATTTGAAATTGTACCAACGCTCTAAGTATGTTAATCCTAGAAGTAATGCTTCCTTATTGTTTTTAATTTTTTCAATTACATAATTATCTATTACCTTATTGTTATTTTCTGCTATTGCAGCATCTGCAGTAAGAAGTTTCGTCAAACTATCTTTCAAATTAGTTTTTGTAGTATTGAATTGATCTTCTAAATATAATTCCGTTAAGCTAACATCATTAGAAACATCTAATACTTTTCTAATTGCGTCTGATTTATATTCTATACTATTTAACGTTGGTAATACTTTATCTAAAATATTATTATAATTGCGAAGTAATGTATTTGGTGTGTAAATTAATTTTGTATCGCCTATTCTATACTCAGCTACATTTGAAAAATCACTTTGATAATTTACATTAAGTTTCTCTGATGTATTGTCTGCGTAATATAGCAATAATTTATTTATACTTGATTTGTATTTGTTAATATCACTAATTACTTCATTATCTTTCATTGGAACAACTGATAATAATTCTTTATTATAAAGATTACTACTTGACTCTACTAAATTTCCGTACTTAACTATTGTTTCTCTATTATAGAATGGTAATAGTTTTTCTATATTTTTATATACTTTTTCTTTTGATGAATCAGCATTCTCAAGACTTCTATAGTCAGTTACATATCTAGAAGAGAAGTTAAAATCTTCTGTTTTAGTAGTATTTTTAGATACAAAAGCAGCTTTTTTCTCTCTAATTTGTGCGTCTTCTAATACTTCTCCTCTTTGAACAGTAGAATCCTTAGTTAAGATTTCATCATCTTCTTGTACTACGTTTACAACCTTATTATTTTTGTTGCTATATACATGATTTGCTTTCATGTCAGTGAAATCTTTTCCAGTTATTGCATTACCGTTCGTAACATTAACATCGCTTAGCACATTAGATAGTTGACCAGATTTTTCTAATCCGCCTACTGGGTCCCAAAGATTACCAACTACTCCACCAACGTTTGCAAAACGTTGCACATTATTAAGATTTCCTTCAGCATAACTATTACTAATTAGCGCACTATCTTCTACTGCACCAACTATTCCACCAATAGACTGATCACCTTGCGTTGCATTCGTCGCCATATCGATAGATGCAATCGACTTGTCTATTAATGCTCCCGAACCAGAAAGTTTACCTACTAAACCTCCGATTTGATAACTAGCAACTGTTTTATATGTATTAGTTATTCTACCTGTATAGCTACTGTTAGAAATAGTAGAATTATTAACTTGTGATACTAATCCTCCTATTCCATGTTCACCAGCTATCGCTCCATCAGCATGAACATTACTAATTACAGTTCCATTTCTCGCTTCTTTTGCAAGTGTTGCAGCATCTTCTTTTGCTGAAATATTGGCATCTTTTAGTGAAAGATTTTCTACTGTAGCACCATTTAATCCTCCAAATAATGGTTTTTTCAAATTATAAATAGCATAATATTTCTCATTATTTGTACCTACTAATGTTCCATGGAATTCATTTTTCACATAACTTTCTTGACCATCTGGAAGTTCAAGTTCACGAGCATCCATAGTTGCACCTAAACGGAATGTGCCATTAGGAGTGTTATTCATTGCATCTACTAAATTTTTAAATGATGTATAGACACCAGTTTCACTTTGCTGAGTTTTTGGTAAATAGTATGTATAATTTTCTAGTACATTATTATTTTCATGTTGTATCAGATTATTTACACTTGCTACTATTTTATAAACATCTCTATTATCTTTATTAGCATTAGTAATGCTTGTAACTGGTAGCATCACATCTTTAAAATTCTCTGATTTAACTTTCATAAAGTAATTTTCTGCATTACTTGGTAAAGAAGCAAGTGAAGTTACATGTCGATACTTATTACCATCTTTTGAATATAGTTCTACAGAAGATATATTTCTAAGTTCTAATTTCTTAATAACTTCTTTTTCATCTTTAGCGTCATCTTTTTTCTCATCTTTATGACGATAAAGTTTATCGTATACTGGGGTAATTTCATTACCTGCTATAATGCTCTTAATCCAAGCTAATTGTGTAGGAGATAAAATCAATCCGCCTGAGCGATTTTGTGCTCCATTTTGATGCACACCAATAACTTCACCATTAGCATTAAATATTCCTCCACCACTCATACCAGGATTTCCACCTTGATATTGAACACCGTAGGTGTTATTCGCATATTCTTGTTCCATTTCTACCGTAGCATCTTTTAAGTGAGTGTATTTCCCAGCTGGATATCCATGAACATTTAGTTTGTCATTAAGATTTACTTTAGTATAATTTTTAACTAATTCTACATGTTCTCTGCCAGTTGTTTCAGGTAGCTTAATCACTGCTAAATCATAGATAAATCCTTTTGGATAATCTTTTTTATTATAAAAATGAATATTGTTAGCAGTAAATGTTCCTTTTTGTCCATCAGGAGTCACCCACTCATATACGTTTTTAGATTTATCACCTCTAAATTCGCCCGTAGTATTATCAGTAGAATTATTAATGAAATTATGTGCTACTGTTAAAAGTACATTTGGTGCAATAAAAGTAGCTGATCCTACTCCAGTAACCTTCGACGAATCTGTAATAAAGTTCATATTAATTAATGCACTAGATTTTTTCTGAATACTCATTTCTTCTGGTGTATTAGTATTTTCATTATTTGATTTAGTCTCTTCTGCACTAGGTTGTTCAATTTTACCAGTATAATCTTTCGGTGCTTCTACTTTCTCTGGCTCGACTATCGCTCCGGCTTGCACCCCTGTGTATTCTGGTAGCGGTGCTACCTGCTCCGGTTCAACAATAGCACCAGCCTGTGGACCTGTGTATTCTGGTAGTGGTGCAATCTGCTCAGGTTCAACAATAGCACCAGCCTGTGGACCTGTGTATTCTGGTAGTGGTGCAATCTGCTCAGGTTCTACTATTGCTCCAGCTTGTACGCCTGTGTACTCTTTTGGTGGCTCTACTTTTTCTGATTCTACTATCGCTCCGGCTTGTACGCCTGTATATTCTGGTAGAGTGGCTACCTGTTCTGGTTCACCCTTGTCTGCTACAACTGCTTCGGGTAACTCTGGTTGTACTTCTGGTTCCTCTTTTTCAGTCACAACTGCTTCGGGTAACGCAGGCTGGACTGCGGGTTCAACAATAGCTCCAGACTGTACATCCTTATGTTCTACACCAGTCTCAGGTTGTTCCGTTATAACTTGAGTTTTTTTAGTACCTTTTTCGACTATTCTTGAAACAGGCGCAGTCGTTGAAGTTGAAACAATTTCTCGCGAAACTTCTTCCTTGTTTACAGAGAATATTCTGATGACTTCAACTTTTTTACCTAATGTACCTTCTTGTTTTACTCTTACAGTTCCTTCAGCTAAATCAGGATTCTCCTGAACTTCTTCTTGAAAATCTATTTTTGTCTCTATAGTTTCATCACGATATAAGAGTTCAGGTTTGTTCAATTGACCTGATAAAACTTCATCCTGTGGATTTAGTGTATTTACCCCAGTCTTTTCCTTTGGAGAATTCTTCTCCTCTTTCTTCGTCTCTAGATTCTTATGTTCTGCTAATTGTGATTGAGAATCTGAAGATTGTTTCTCTTCTTTTCTTGGATTGATTAATTCAGTAGAGAAAGGTTTTTCAACTACTTGAACTTCTGTCGGCTTAGTTGAAGAAGCTGTTTTTTCTTCCTGAATAGCTTGTACTGTTGATGGATGTTCTACAAAATTCGATGTAACACTATAATCTACCTTTTGTTGATTTGTTGGAGTAGCTAATGATTTCTCTTGATTACTTACTTCAGAATCAGAAGTCGTTTTCCCCTCTTTAATATATCCAATATATGTATAACCTGAAATGTCTTTAGGAAGAGGTAATTTTTCTCCAGAGGTCAATTCATAGTCCGTATTGTAATTTAGCAAAAGATGATTTTCTAAAGCATGGGCTGAAATTAGGACACCATTTCCTATCCCTGCAACCAATACTAAATGTAGTACCGTTTTGTTCTTAACTTTTTTCTTGGAAACAGCAAAAATTAAAATCCCCAGAGCTGCTAAGCTAGTACCAGCAACTAAGGCTTGCATCTCATTCTTACTTCCGGTATTTGGCAATTCCGCCAGTTGATTTTGGGAATTTAACTTATAAACAAGATAATAAGTCTCATCATCATTCTCCACGTATGTCGGAATATCATAAACGAGCTGATTCTTTTCTTCTGATGATAGCTCTGACTCTGTCACATATTTATAGTGAACTCCCGCAGTTTCCTGAGCATCCACAGATGAACTAGCTAATACAGACATAAAAAATAAACTTGAAATCGTTGCAGATACAAGTCCTACTGATAATTTTCTAAATGAAAAACGTTCTTGTTTTTCACCAAAATACTTTTCCATGATTCCTCCTTGAAATACAATTTATAAATGTTACAGAGACCTTTATTATATTAGTGTATTATCTATAAAAAAGGCAATATACCTTAATTATACTCTTTATTTACTGAAATGTCTTAAAATTGCGTAGCGTTTTCATACTTTGTTTTATATTTTTTTGGATAAAATAACACCTACCATGAAACTTCCACGGTAGGTGTTACTCATATCAATAATCGTTCTAAAAATGGTTTGATGCAGTTGAGGAGAATTCCTTCTATCCAGCTTTCTTGTGCTGAGGATAGATGTTCTGACTGGAGACTTTCTTTTAGAAAATCTCGGACTTGTTCTGGTGCGATTTCAAACTCAAAAGCTTTCATTTTATAGAAAAAGTCGAGCAGATGATCTGACAGATATTCAGTTGAAAAGGGAACTTCTCCACTTTTTCGATATTCTAATAAGAGTCGAGCAAATCTGGCTTTTTCTTCAGGAAGCTCACGAAAATAGGAATTGAGGAGCCAGGTCTGCTTCTGTTTTCTTTCAATTGGATCCTGACTGGCAATTCGTTGGTCTTTTTCCAACTCTTTTTGGTATTGTTTGGCCTTGATAGCCCGTTCTGTCCGATTTTTACCAAAAAGAATTTTCTCCCACTTGCGTTCTTCTTGAGTTAGGGTCTCTGTAAAGCCAAAGTAATCTTGATAAGCACGCTCTGCGGGTCCCATGGCTAGGACTAGATTGTCTGCATATTGCTTGGCAATTTTATCCCTTTTTTTGCGCTCTTTCTCTGCCTGGATACGGAGTTCTTGTTCGTAGTCAATTTTCTCCTTTCCTAGCTTGACAAGGTAGAGTTGGTCATCTGGTTTTCCAAGTAAAAAGGGTTTGATACACTTTTCAAGGACTTCTTCCATCCGAGCCTTTTTCTTTGGCTCCGCCTTGGTCCAACTTCCTCCTTGAAAGACTTCTAGGAAGAGCTGGTAGTCTCTCTCATTTGCAAATTGATTGCCGCGATCAGGCTTGAAAACACCTTTTTCCCAGAGCCATTTTAGAAGACGCTCGTCAAAGTCACTTTTATTGACCTTGATTTTTTCCTTTTTCTGGGCTTTTCTGGTCAGATTTTCAACCTTTCTGAGCAGTTTTTCTTCCTCTTCCAGTTGCTGGTCAAGGGTCAATCGATGAAAATGACGAACACAGTCGCTACCAATTGGAAAGAGGCGTTGGCCTGTGACACCGTTAAAGAGTTCATAAGCGTATTTGATGGCATTTCCACAGACACAATTGCTACGGCCGATACCGTTAAAAATCAAGGAAACTTCATTCCATTCCTTGGTAGCTTGTTCCCAAGTATCAGCTTTTGAAGCCTGTAAAACCGCATCATGTAGGGATTTTCTAACTGGAAGTGTCATGAGGTCTCCTTTCTAGATTATACTTTTACAACTTGAACCTCGTCTTTACCTAGTAAAATCAAGTATTTCTCTATATTTTCAATCGAATAGGCTCGTGATAAGGCCTCTCCATAAAGGGCTAACTGACCACGATAGCGATCTATGATTTGACTTGGATCATCATAGCGGTCTGTCTTATAGTCGAACAGAATAATCCTGTCCTCATAGAGCAGATAGCCATCAAGGATACCACGGACAACAAAGTCTTCGTTACTCTTTTGATCTCGTTTGAGCATGGAGAAAGGTTGCTCGCGATAAAGATGGTTGGTATTAGCGAGAATTTCCTGACCGAGTGCTGTGTCAAAGAATGCAAGAATTTTAGCAAGATTAATCTTGTCTCTGACAGCTGGGCTAGTTTGAACTTGTTTGAGAGTTTCTGTCAGGCTAGCAAGGGTTGGTTGCTGGCTGAGGTCCATTCTCTGCATCAGTTCGTGGGTAGCACTACCAATCTCAGCTCCTGTTACCTTTTCTTTGGTTGAAAAATCTGGCAAATCAAAGTTGATTTTCTTGTCTACTGACTGGCCTTGACCTGCAATCTCAACACCTTCTATATCCATAACTGGTTCGTAGAATTTCTTGATTTGACTTGGGGTTTGAACACTAGGCAGTTCAATGGCTGCCCGGTGAAGAGTATTATAAACTTCCACCTCTTTTAGCATTTCAAGAGCTTCTTTAATAGTTTCAGACTGGCGATTGTCTGCTTGGGAGCTATCTTGGAGAGGGCTTTTGTTTTCCAACTGACCGATAGCTTCTCTAGTCAGCTGATCTTCACCAACAAAACGATAGCTAAAGTTGAGATGATCCTTGGTAAATACTTTACTGATAGCCCAAATCCAATCTTGGAAATTCCTTGCTTGAAGTCTAGTGTTGCTGTTTAGTTTTCTATTTTTAGCTGCAGGAAATTCTTTGCCCTCCAGCTTTTCACGAGAGCCCTTACCGACAAGATAGAGCTTTTTCTCAGCCCGCGTCATAGCAACATACAGCAAACGCATCTGCTCTGAATAGCTTGCCAGCTGTAATTCTTCTTCGTTCTGTCTATAGGTTAGACTAGGAATGGAGAGTTTGATGGTTTTAGGATAGTGATCTTCCACTGCTCCTGTCTCCATTTTGGCAATATATTTGACACCCAGTCCATTTTTACGGCTGAGAATGACCTCTGACATGCTGTCTTGCTTGTTAAAGTCTTGATCCATATTGAGGATAAAGACGTAAGGAAACTCCAGTCCTTTACTCTTGTGGATGGTCATGAGTTCTACTGCATCTTTTGGTGGTGCGACGGCCACGCTTGCCAAATCGTGCTGGGCTTCTAAAACTTGGTCAATCATGCTAATAAATCTTGACAAACCCTTGAAATTGTTCTTTTCAAACTGATCAGCACGCAGTGCTAGGGCATAGAGATTGGCCTGTCTAGCAGGACCATTGGGCAAAGCCCCAACATAGTCATAATAAAAACGGTCGTTGTAAATCCTCCAAATCAAGTCATAGAGGGAGTGGGTTTTGGCATACAAGCGCCAAGAAGCTAGTATATCCATGAATTGCTCTAGTTTTTCAGCTAGAGCTGTGTGAATCAATCCTTTTTGACTACTTGCCAGTTTTTGAGTATTGACCAGTTTCTCATAGAGATTCTCTTGAATTTTATCATCTGCTTTCTGAAGGGACAAACGTGCTAACTCGTCTTCGTCAAATCCAAACATTGGAGACTTCATAAGGGCAACCAAGGCATAGTCTTGAAGAGGATTGTGAATGACACGAAGGGTGTCTAGCATGACTTGCACTTCTAGGGATTGGAGATAATTGTTTTGCTCTCCGTCAGTTTTGACAGGGATCCCATACTCAGACAGGGCGAGGAGAATTTGGTCATTACGACTGCGACTGGAGGTTAGAAGGGCAATTTCCTTAAATGCAACCCCTTTTTCCTGATGAAGTTTCAGAATTTCTTTGATAACTAAGCGCATTTCACCTGTTAGTTTCGTTTCTGTTTGACTCTCTTCTTCCTCACTTGTGTCGTCCTTGTCGTAGAGGAGAAATTCTGCCTTGTTATCTGGATTGGGAGTCAGTTTGGTATTGGCAAAAACAAGCTGGTGCATGTTATCATAGTTGATTTCTCCGACTTCTTGGTCCATAAGACGTTCAAAAACATCATTGGTTGCAGATAGCACTTCTGAACTACTACGGAAATTTTCTTTGAGGAGATTCAGCTTGCCTTCTTGTGGATTTTGCGCATAGCGTTGGAATTTCTCATTGAAAATCTGCGGGTCTGCTTGACGGAAACGATAGATAGATTGCTTAATATCTCCCACCATAAAGCGATTGTGACCATTAGACAGCAATTCCAACATCCGTTCTTGAATATGGTTGGTATCCTGATACTCATCGACCATGACTTCATGGAAGCGCTCCTGATAAGCCTCACGGACTTGCGGAAAATTCTCCAAAATCTCAATGGTATAATGGCTAATATCAGCGAATTCAAAGGCGTTTTCCTGGCGCTTACGCTGACGATAAGCCTCCACAAAATCCCTCATGAAAGATTGGAAGGTTTTAGCTAGTTCCCAGGTCTCTCCATGATAACGTTCTTGATAGTCAAGAATGGTTATCTGGTCTGACAGTTGTCCTAGTTTAGCAAACTGGGTCTTTCTCTCTTCGTTGTAGGCATCGGCCAGTGGCTTCAAATCAGCCTTACGACTGGCATTCGTCAGAGATCGGCCGTTTTTCTCTTTCGAAATGGCGACAACACGCGCAAGCACTGCTTGATAAGCCTGATTATCGGACTCTTGATTTAAGGAGCCAATTTCATCCAGAATAAACTGGACATTTTCTAGATAAGCAGCCTTTGGAAACTCCTTGGCATCATTATCCAGATGATAACAGAAAAAGCTTTCCAAATCCCAAAGGGCTTGCTGGATTTGTGTGGTCAGTTTTTCTTTTTCACTGGTAAAATCAGCTTTTTCAAAGCCTTTGAGAAAAGACTCACTCAGCCATTTCTGAGGATTGCTGGTGGATTGGAGGAAGTCATAGATTTTATAGACCTGCTGGCGCAGCCCCCGTTCGTCCTTGCCACGTCCAGCAAAGTTTTTCAGCAAATGACTAAAGGTCTCTTTCTGTTTACCTTGGTAATGCGCTTCAAAGACCTCATGAAAGACTTCGTTTTTGAGAAGAAGTTGCTCGCTTTGGTTTTGTAAAATACGGAAATTAGGTGCAATATCAATCAGATAGCCATGTTTACCAAGGAATTTTTGTGTGAAAGAGTCCATGGTTCCGATGGCAGCGTTGGGTAGGTCTGCCAACTGGCGACCCAAGTGTTGTTTGAGGTCGACATCGCTGCTTTCTTGGATTTGTTGGCTGATTTTTTTCTCCAAACGTTCCTTAAGCTCTGTGGCAGCCTTGACGGTAAAGGTTGAGATAAAGAGTTGAGAAATTTCGACACCACGCGTCAATTGATCTAGAATGCGCTCTGCCATGACAAAAGTTTTACCAGAACCAGCCGACGCTGAGACAAGAATATTCTGACCAGAAGTATAGATAGCTTCAATTTGCTCGGCAGTTTTCTTTTGTTCCTTGCTCGAATTTGCTTCTGCCTCTTGCAGTTTTTGAATTTCCTCCTCAGTTAAAAAGGGAATGGGCTTCATCGATTCAACTCCTCTCTTATTTTTTCAAACCAAGCTTGCTTAAGTTTTTCTCCGACCAGTCGTTTGCCATCAGCTAAGTCCAACTTTTCTAGAAAACGGGCTTGGCCCAAGTGGTAATTGGCTTCAAATCCAGTGATGGCTTGGTGTTGCTGAACATACGGTGCAATACTTCTGCCATTTTCAGTATAAGGGTTAATGGCGAACTGGCCTGCTAAAATCTTCTCAGCCGCTTTTTTATAAAGATGGGCATTGTAGTCCAGTAGGAGCTGGAATTCCTCATCCGTCAGCTGATTAGCCTTGTTTTTGTTATAAAATTCGCCCAAATGACTGCTTTCTTTTTCTAAAAAGAGGCCTTGGTATTTCATTGACTTGCTAGCTTCTACTACTGCACCTGCCAGACTTTTAACGGGCATCAAAGATTGGACAGGCTCAGCCATTTCCAAGTACATGGCGCCGAAAAAGTTCTGCTCCCCTTCCTTTTTAAGGGCAGCTAAATAGGTTGGCAGTTGGGAATTAAGCCCATTAAAGAAATGGGGAAACTGGAACTGAGTCATACTGGATTTGTAGTCTACCACTCCTATCGCCCCATCAGCTTTCAAACGATCAATCCGGTCCACCTTACCTCGTACAAAGACACTGCGACCATTGTCCAATTGAATAAAAGATTGCTCTTTCCCACCGAAATTTGCTTCCTCTTTGATGGTTTCGATGGCTGGATTGTGTCGGAGAATATGTCCAGTTGTCCGTGCAACATCAAGCAGAATTTCCTTGGTAAACTGGGCTTCCAAACTTTCTTGATAAATAGCTTCAAATTCGCGTTCTTGACTGGTTTCTTGAATAGCTTGTTCTAAACGTTGGTCAAAAGAATCTTCGTCAGGCAACTGCAAGGCACGTTCAAAAATGCGGTGCAAAAAATTCCCGTGACTACGGGCATCTGGACGCAGGCGCAATTCTTCCTGCAAGCCTAAAACATAACGGAGGAAATAACTGTATTGGTTTCGGTAAAACTCCGTCAAACCAGAGGTAGACAGGTAAAATTCCTTGTCAGATGGATAGAGAGCCTGTAAGGTATCCTTGGCCAACTGCTTACTGCTTGGACTGGTTGGGAGGGCAGGATTTTCTAAACCTTGCTGGTTTAGTTTTTTACCCATGACACGCGCCAGAACCTTAATAAAGGTCAAATCTTGCTCAGTATCGCTCATCTCCCCCTGCTGGTGATAGGCAACCAGACTGGACAAAAGACTGTGATAGGAACCCATATCCTCCTTAGATAGCCCTTTGTGATTCATCCTCCTCTCTCTCCGCCTAAATCCAAAATGAACTAGCTCTTGAAGATAAGCTGATTCCTTGCTTTCACTTTCATTAAAAAGGCTTGGAGCCGACAAGACCAACTGCTTACGAGCAGAATTGACCAAGGAAAGCGTAGTGTAGCGATTTTTCTTGAGATTTTCACTGCTG
The DNA here is from genome assembly GCF_013277475.1 of Streptococcus sp. k-628. NCBI lineage: Bacteria > Bacillati > Bacillota > Bacilli > Lactobacillales > Streptococcaceae > Streptococcus > Streptococcus sp. k-628. Next base: position 99,442 of record NZ_VMMZ01000038.1, on the reverse strand, counting down.
GCAATCAGCAATTGCGCCCCGTCTTCTGTCGATTGGTTTAGGTTTTGCCTTTCTTCATCTGTCAAAAGACTGGTATTCTGCGCGATTTTTGGTAAATTGTCCTGAGTTAGCCCAATGGCGTAGACAAAGTCAGCAGTCAGAGGAGCAATCAAATCGTAACTCTGCACCAGAACAGTGTCCACTGTCGCTGGAATGGTACGATATTGAGATAGGCTCATTCCAGAATGAAGCAAGGCAAGGAAGTCCTCCAGACTAACTGGCGAACCAGCAAAAACGGTCGCAAATTGTTCTAAAACATGACAGAAAGCCTTCCAAACTTCGGCCTGTCTTTCCTGTTCTACAGCTTCCATAGTAGCTATCAAATCTTGTAACTGCTTAGTTACTGCTCCTTCTTTTAGAAAGACATTCCACTTTTGCAAGAGATTTTCAGCCTTTTGTTTTCGACTGGCAAAGAGGGTTTCAAGAGGTGTTAAAATACGCAGACGAAGAGCATTTAAACGTTCCAGATTAAATTTTCCATGGTGGGATTTGGTAAAGATTTGCTGAAAGGATGGCAAGCCATTGATACCAAGATAGCGAAGATATTGTTCAAAAGCATCAATATCGGCCTGACTGCAGTCTGTATACAAACCTGTTCTAAGAAGGTTTATCAAATCCTCCTGACGGAAACGATAGCGTTTCAAAGCTAAAATAGACTCGACAAACTGTGTCAAGGGGTGGTGCGCCATGGATTCGCTTCTACCAAGATAGAAAGGAATCTGATACTGGTCAAAAATGGTTTTCAGCGATAACTGGTAAGAAGCTACATCCCCCAAGAGAATACGAAAATGCTTGTAGCTCAGGTCTGAGTTCTCATGTAATTTCTGACGAATGCTACGGGCTACCAACTCCAACTCCTCCTTTTGTGTCAAGCAAGACCAGATTTGTAAGTTTTCACGGTCTTTCTCATCGACATCCAAAGCGAGTTCTGAAAAGTCATAAGAAGACTCCAGCAAACGAGAGGCCTTGTCAAAACTATCCATCTTCTCATGAGTTTGAGAACAGTCCAGAGCAGGTGTTTGGTATTTAGAGGCTAGATGATGGAGAAACTCCACACTGGCTTGGTAGAGATTGCCCTCGCTAAAAGGGCTAGTATAGGCTTTCTTACTAGCATAAGCCCCAATGACAATCTCAACACCCTTGCAATGAAGTAAGTCCACAATTCGCTCTTCTTCGGCGGAAAAACGGGTAAATCCATCAATGACCAAGGCGATTTGAGTAAAATTACTGCTAACTTTGTTATTCTCAATAGCCTCTATCAAGTGGGACAACTGACTTCCCTGAGCCAACTGACCTTGATTGAGGTAGGCCGTTACCTTCTCAAAAATCAAGAGTAAATCGACCCTCTTTTCCTCATCCGTCAAACTCTCCAAGTCCAAAAAACTCATCTGAGCTTTGGTCATCTCGTGGTAAAGCTCAATCAACTGCTGGATAAATTGAGGATCTTGCTTGATAGCGCCATAAACACGTAAATCCTTAGGATCAAGTTCGGCAAGGCATTTGTAAAAGGCCATCCCAAGACCAATATCATCAAGACTGATCTTGGCAGGCAAATCATTCAAAATCAGGTAACGAGCCATTTGAGTAAAGCGCGTGACGGTAATCGCAAAAGAAGCCTGCTGGGACAAGCATTCCAGCACGGCGCGTTCCTTTTCAAAAGAAAGAGAGTTAGGAGCGATATAGAAGACTCGCTTGCCAGCAGCAACTAGCTCTTCTGCTTCTCTAGTTAGAACCTCGGTCAAAGAAGTCCGAATATCAGTATAAAGTAATTTCATCTCTGCCTCGTTGGAATTTTTCATTACCCTATATTATACCATGATTAGTCTCGTAAATCTGTTAAAATATTTAGGCCATCCTTTCTTTTATTCATCATCTGCTAAATCTGCTAGATCTTAAATACTTAATTTTACTTGTATTATAGATAGAATAAATCTGCCTACTGAAAATCACATAATGAAAAAAGCCTCGGTAACAAGGCTTTGAGTTTTATGATTGTTTCTTAGGTACGGAATACACTTCAATGTGTTGTCCTAGTACCTTGATGTCGACTGGTAGATTATCTGATTTATCGCCATCAACATCCGACTCTAATTCGATATCAGAAGAAATTTTAATAGTACGTGCCTTTATATATTCAATATTTTCATTCTCTACAAGATCTCCTTTTAACAAATCCGGAATCAAAGATAATTTAGAGAATATAGAAGCATCTTTCAAAATTAGAATATTTGCATATCCATCCTTGTTTTCTTCAAAGATTTTTTTATCTGCAAAATAATTTGTTAGAAGTACTAAAACATGACTTGCTTCCCCAAGGTAATTTCCATTTTCGGTTTCAACTTTAATGTTAAAGACTTGATCTGTCATGACAGACTTCATGGTATTAACTGCATAAGCCAAGATACCAAATTTCGTTTTATCTTCAATTTCAACATTATGAATGGCTTCAGGGAGAGACCCGATACTAAAGATATATCCAAAATAGTGACCATTTGCTTTTCCGATATCAATCTTATCAGTTAAATTGAAATCTAGTTCTTCAATAGCTCCGTCAATATCTTGATTGATTTCTAAAAGTTTTGTAATAAGGTTACCCGTACCACCTGGTATAATTCCCAGTTTAGGAATATAGTCCCTTTCAGCAATCCCTGAAATAACTTCATTGACTGTACCATCTCCACCAAAAACTAGAATTGATTCATATCTTTCTCTAGCAGCTTCTTCTGCGAAATTTGTAGCATCTTTGGCTTTTTGAGTAATTTTAGTTTCCACATCATCAAAATACTCTCTTGCTTTATTCTCCAGCTTCTCTTTGTAATCTAAAGCTTTTTCTCCTCCAGAAGTTGGATTGATAATTAGCATTATTTTTTTCACTCTGTATTTTCTCCTTAAAATTGAAATAGAAAGGTTATTCTCGATGAAAATCAAAGCGTAAACTAGGGAACTAGCCGTAGGCTACTCACGACACTGTTTTGAGTCTGTATATTAGCCTGACGTGGTTTAAAAAGATTTTCTAAGAGTATTAACCTGATGACACATGATATTTGCGTATATTGCTATTATACAATGAAATGTTAAAAAATAGAAATAAATTGCTTTTAATATCAGTTTTTATCTCATATTAAAAAATGATCTATTTTTTACTAGTATGTTGTTCTTAATCATCCAAACTAGTCTCTCTCCTCCACACGATGGAATATAGTTCGTAGATATTATTGCTATTTTCTAGTTCTGGATAAAGATAAAACTCACTTGAAAGAAGATTTTCCCCATATATAAGTCAGTCTTTGTCTGACTAGCTACTAGCAAATAGATGAGTTAATGTTTATTGTCTATTTGTGAAGATGAAAATACTTCAGAGGCAGGCACAGATAAGGATGAAAAAACTTAATTTTTAAGAGAATATGAAATAATACTCAATCAAAATCAAATAGCAAACTAGAAAGCTAGCTACAGCTTGCTTAAAGCAGGACTTTGAGGTTACATATCAAACTAACGGGTCAGCTCAAGACACTGTTTTGAATTTGTAGATTAGACTGACATGCTTTGAAGAAATTTTCGAAGAGGATGAATATCTCTATAATAAAAGGCATATTATCAAGTGTTTTTGACACCTGATAAGATGCGCTTTCCTGTTTGTAAATATTTTTCTCTAACTTTATTATTTAAGATAAGACGCTTCCATCATGTTTTGCATCATCATCAACAAACTGTTCTTTTACCAAATCCTTTATATCACTTTTGATACTCTTAGTATCTATAATAGAATCTTCACCTAGTTGGTGAAATGTCGCTTTATCTCTAATAGTATATTCTTGTTCATCGTCATATTTTTTGGTTATCAATCGAATCATCTTTCGTCTTAAAGATTTTTCCCCTTTGATGTTTCCTCTTTCTTTTATCCATGCCACTGCTAAAATGACCAGCATTAGACAACCGACATAACCTAAAAGAGGATACATAATGGAGACTAATTCTTTAAATCCCATAAAAGATAAACCATATCCTATAGCGACCGTAGCAATTAGAATAGGGTAAAAGCGCTTCGGTTTGTTTGAAGAGAAACGTTTTGCCAAGGCATAAAATAAACTGAAAGCTGTATTAAAAATAAGTCCAAAAATAATTAGAGCATACAGTAAAGAAAATAGAGGATGAATTTGCTCCGCAATTGTTAACATAGGAATATCAACAGTTGAAACAAGTTTTATATTGGCGTATAAAATACCAGTTGCTACGGTAATAATCAAACTAACTACAAGTCCACCTAAGAGACCACTTTTTTCCGCAACACCAATTCTCATGACAGAACCTCCTAAGACAAATGCCATGGATACACCAGTCATAACAGTTAGTGCGAAATAATTTAGTAAAGAAACCCAGACATTGGGCATCGGAGAAGAAAGTGTAGCTGTGATTGCTTCTAATTCTTCAAAATCAAAACTTTTCCCTACGAAAGTATGTACTGCCATAATGATAATCATGACAAAGACCAAAGGAGTAAATATCCCAAGAACGCTGGTAATCTTTTCAAAATTAAGAAAACTGACAATAATGACCAAGATAGCACAAATCAATCCTCCCAACCAAAATGGCAAACCAAATTGTTGGTTAAGGTTTGAACCAGCCCCAGCAATCATAACAAAACCAATTACAAAGCAGGAAACAATTAAAGCAAAATCAAGAATCTTATTAGTAATAGGCCCGGCAATTTGGGAAAGAACTTCAAAATGATCATTTGAACGGAAATAGCTTCCTAAGGTAATGATAATTTTACCAAAAATAATACTTATGATTCCAAGAACAATCGTTCCAATGATACCCCATTTACCAAAACTAACAAAGTATTGCATTAAATCTTGGCCTGAAGATAATCCAGCACCAATAACAACACCGACATAAGCTAATGCTATATTTAAAATACGTTTTAACACTATTTTCTCCTAACCGTTATCACTACAATCAATGACTGTCTATTTAGTATACTATTTTCTTATATTATTGTCAAAAATATAGGTATTAGAACCCTGTACATAGAAATATTTCTGCACGATATAGCAAGATAACACAAGGACTAGTCAGCTACTAATCAAACTTTTATAGTTCTCAATTGTTTGGAGATATTGGCTAGTCTTATGTTAGATAAATATCACAAAGATAGCAATACATTAGACATCCATACAACATTCAACCGATACATTCCAGATGATGACGGTACTAAGACTTTTGCAAGCTTCAGGATAACACACCTCACAAAAAGAGAGATTGAAATACTTGATAAAATGATTGAATTAAATCGTCTAAGCGAAACAACCGATAAGAATTGGCATAAAAGTGACCGCATCTTTGTTACAAATACGGGAAAGCCCGTTCATAGCTCCATCCTAAGCAAGTCTCTCCAGCGAGCAAATGAACGCCTAAAGAAACCAATTCCCAAACATCTATCCCCTCACATCTTCAGACATACAACTATTAGCATTTTAGCTGAAAATAAAATTCCGCTAAAAACAATCATGGATAGGGTTGGACATTCTGATTCTGATGTTACTAATTCCATCTATACCCACGTCACAAAGAACATGAAAGATGAAGCAATCAATGTACTGGATAAAGTTATGAAAAAGATTTTTTAAAAAGTTTTGCCCCTTTTTTGCCCCCTAAATACAAAAATAGCCCTTCGGATAAATTCCGAGGGGCTAGAAACGTTGTTAAATCAACGATTATTTCTTAAGGTTGTAGAATGATTTCAATCCACGGTATTCAGCTACTTCACCAAGTTGGTCTTCGATGCGAAGCAATTGGTTGTATTTAGCGATACGGTCTGTACGTGAAAGTGAACCAGTCTTGATTTGTCCTGCGTTAGTTGCAACTGCGATGTCAGCGATTGTTGAATCTTCAGTTTCACCTGAACGGTGTGATACAACGGCAGTGTAACCAGCTTCTTTAGCCATTTCGATAGCTTCAAAAGTTTCAGTAAGAGTACCGATTTGGTTAACTTTGATAAGGATTGAGTTAGCAGCACCTTCTTGGATACCACGTGCAAGGTAGTCAGTGTTTGTTACGAAGAAGTCGTCACCAACAAGTTGTACTTTCTTACCAAGACGTTCAGTAAGAGCTTTCCAACCGTCCCAGTCATTTTCATCCATACCATCTTCGATAGTGATGATTGGGTATTTGTTTACCAATTCTTCAAGGTAGTCGATTTGTTCTGCAGCAGTACGTACAGCTGCTCCTTCACCTTCGAATTTAGTGTAGTCGTAAACTTTACGTTCTTTATCGTAGAATTCTGATGAAGCACAGTCAAATCCGATAAATACGTCTTTACCAGGAACATATCCAGCAGCTTCGATCGCAGCAAGGATAGTTTCAACACCGTCTTCAGTTCCTTCGAAACGAGGAGCGAATCCACCTTCGTCACCTACGGCAGTTTCCAAACCACGTGATTTAAGGATTTTCTTAAGAGCGTGGAAGATTTCAGCACCGTAACGAAGAGCTTCTTTAAATGTTGGAGCACCAACTGGCAAGATCATGAACTCTTGGAAAGCGATTGGAGCATCTGAGTGAGAACCACCGTTGATGATGTTCATCATTGGAGTTGGAAGAACTTTAGTGTTGAATCCACCAAGGTAGCTGTAAAGTGGGATTTCAAGGTAGTCAGCAGCAGCACGAGCTACAGCGATAGACACACCAAGGATTGCATTCGCACCCAATTTACCTTTGTTAGGAGTACCGTCAAGAGCGATCATAGCACGGTCGATAGCTTGTTGATCACGTACATCGTAGCCGATGATAGCTTCAGCAATGATGTTGTTTACGTTGTCAACAGCTTTTTGTGTACCAAGACCACCGTAACGAGATTTGTCACCGTCGCGAAGTTCAACTGCTTCGTGTTCACCAGTAGAAGCTCCTGATGGAACCATACCACGTCCGAAAGCACCTGATTCAGTGTAAACTTCTACTTCAAGTGTTGGGTTACCGCGTGAGTCTAGGACTTCGCGAGCGTAAACATCAGTAATAATTGACATTTTTTACTCTCCTTATGAGTTAAATTTTTTACACCTCTATAATACCTTAAAAGCCCTCCTTTTTCAAGAAAAAACGTTATCTTTGTGCAAATTTTCCTTAACTTTATAAAGTAATCGCTTTCTTTTGTCTGTTTTATTCTAACTTTTATGATATACTGTTTTCATGACAGATTTATCAAAACAATTACTTGAAAAAGCTCATGGTGGGCCAAAATTAAATCCTGATGAGCAAAGACGCTATCTTGGTACTTTTGAGGAAAGAGTTCTTGGATATGCAGATATTGATACAGCAAATAGCCCTCAGTTAGAAAAAGGCTTTTTATCTATTTTAGAAAAACTTCAGGAAAAAGCAGAACCACTATTTGTGAAGATTTCACCAACTATCGAATTTGACAAGCAAGTTTTCTACTTAAAAGAATCAAAAGAAATCGATAGTCAAGCAACCATAGTATCTGAAAACCACGCTTCTTCTCCTTTTGGTCTGATTATCCATAGCAATGCACCAGTACAAGTAGAAGAAAAGAACCTTCGACTTGCTTTTCCAAAACTTTGGGAAGGTAAAAAGGAAGAACCTGCCAAAACATCCATCTGGAAGAAATGGTTTGGCTAAATCTTACTCAGACTTAATAAACGCCCAATATTGGCTGCCGTGCGCTCCAGATAGAGGCGGGCATTTTTCAAACTATCTTCTAGAGGTTCACTTTTCTCTAAAATAGAAAAGGCAGCTTGAATATTTTCAAATGGTAGGGAAGGTAAATCTTCAGCAAGACTACCGCAAATAGCAATGACAGGAACTCCGACAGGGGTTCTTTTTGCAATACCTATAGGCGCTTTACCTGCTAAACTTTGACGATCTAGCCTTCCTTCTCCAACAATAACCATGTCAGCATCTGACACTTTCTTATCAAAGTTGATTAAGTTCAAGCAGGTATCAATTCCAGACACGATATTTGCCTGAGCAAAGGCGCACAAACCGCCAGCAAGGCCTCCACCAGCTCCTGCTCCTTTAATTTCCAATGTTACAGGTGAGGCTTTTTCATAAAAATATTGGATTGCCTGATCTACGACTGCAAACATAGTAGGATCTAAACCTTTTTGCTTTCCAAAAGTGTAGGTCGCACCTTGATGACCACATAAGGGACTCGCGACATCTGCTAAAATACGAATTTGAACATCTTCAGGAATTTTATAGCGATTTTCTGTTGAGACAGAAGCTAAGTCTAGTAAGGATTGACCACATGTAGGCAAGACATTTCCATCCCTATCATAAAATTGATACCCCAATCCAGCAGCGATCCCAATTCCTCCGTCATTACTGGCTGTGCCACCAACACCGATATAGATATCTTTAATCCCTTGAGCAATGAGATAACGAATCAATTCCCCTATTCCACAAGTTTGGATTTGCAGTGGATTTCGTTTCTCTATCGGAATTTTTCCAAGACCAACTAAGTCAGCCACTTCAAATAGTGCCAGTTGTTCTTTTTGAAAATAGCGCATGGCTTCTTTTTGGCCAAAAGGGCCTGTCACTTGGATCCATTTTTCTTCTAGCTCAAGAGAATGTCGTATAGCATCTACAGTACCTTCGCCACCATCACCAACAGGGCAGAGAAGACATTCTACATCTGCTATCGATTGTTGGAAGCCTCTTTTAATAGATTCAGCTACCTCTTCAGCGGTCAAGCTTTCCTTAAATGAATCTGGTGCAATTACAATCTTCATATTTTCCCTCATTCTAAACAGTCAATCAAAGGAAGAACTTCTAAAAAATCCCTCTTGTCAACATGATTCGGTATTTCTTTTTTGAGCACTTCTTTGGCACAAAAGGCGATTCCAAGTCCTGCCGACTTCAACATTAATAGGTCATTGGCTCCATCGCCGATTGCAATCGTTCTTTCTTTAGGGAGTTTTAGTTTCTCTCTCCATTTTTCCAGAGTTGCTTTTTTGACTTCGGGATTAATAATTTGTCCAACTAACTTTCCTGTTAGAAAGCCACCTTTGACTTCAAGTTGGTTGGCAGAGAAATAGGCAATTCCAAGAGATTTTGCCAATCTTTCAACTATTGGTGTAAAGCCACCGGACACCAGACCAACTAGGATACCATTCTTTTGGAGAATGGAGATGAATTCCTGGGCATTTGGCGATAGATGAATAGTGTTGAAGACTTTATCAAAAACCGAAACAGGAAGACCTTCCAAGAAGGACACTCTGTCTCGTAAACTGCTTTCAAAGTCCAACTCTCCTCGCATTGCCTGACTTGTAATCTGCGAAATTTCCTCCTCACAACCTGCCTCTCTACCCAACAAATCAATCACTTCTTCTAGGATTAAGGTGCCGTCAACATCCATGACACACAAGCCTTTTACTTGAGACATCAGTTCTCCTCTCTAAACAGCCTAAAAATCGTATGAAGTCATCATACGATTTTATCTATTAATTAACTAAACTATGGTACAAGTCAAGATATGACCTGCAGGCTGTATCCCATGAGAAATCACACGCCATAGCTTGTTTTTGTAGGTTTCTCCAAACATCAGGATGGTTTCTATACAAGTCCAAAGCTGTTTGGAAAGTCCAATTTAACCAATAAGGAGATAGATTGTCAAAGCTAAAACCAGTACCGCTTCCTTCGATTGGATTGAAAGCGCGAACGGTATCTCGCAAGCCACCAACTTCATGGACCAATGGCAAGGTTCCATAACGCATAGCCATCATTTGAGACAAGCCACACGGTTCAAAACGACTTGGCATGAGGAAGAGATCACAAGCAGCGTAGATTTCTTGAGCAAGTTTGACATCAAAAGTGATATTTGCTGATAGCTTGTCTGGGTAAATCTGAGCAAACCATGAGAAAGCTCCTTCAAAGGCTGGATCACCAGTTCCTAAAAGAACAATCTGAACATCATTTTGCAAGATATGGTGAAGACTTTCGACCACCACATCAAAACCTTTTTGACGTGTCAAACGAGAAACAATTCCCACCAGTGGAACGTCAGATCTAACTGGCAAGCCAACTCTCTCTTGTAATTTTGCCTTGTTTTTGGCTTTCCCAGACAAATCTTCCTGATTGAAATGATAGTCTAAAAGAGCATCCGTCTGAGGATTATAAAGATCAGCATCAATCCCATTCACGATACCAGATACCTTACCAGACTCCATTCTAAGAATCTGATCCAAATTACATCCAAACTGACTGGTCATAATTTCATGAGCATAGCTAGGTGAAACTGTTGAAACACGGTCTGCGTAAAGAATTCCAGCCTTCATCCAGTTCAGACAGTTGTTCCAGCGAAGGGTACCATCAGCATAACGTTCAAAGCCAACTCCAAACAAATCCCATAACATTCCTTCTGAAAATTGTCCTTGAAATTCCAAATTATGAATGGTTAAAACAGTTTTAATACCTTGATAGGCTTGAATCCAACGGTATTTTTCCTTTAACAAGAAAGGAATCATAGCTGTATGGTAGTCATGAACATGGAGAAGGTCAGGAATAAAGTCAATTCTTTCCATAGCCTCAATGGCAGCAAGTTGGAAAAAGGCAAAGCGCTCTCCGTCATCAAAATCACCGTAAACATGACCACGGAAGAAATAATATTGGCTGTCAATAAAGTAGAAGGTTACACCGTTTAAGACGGTTTTCTTAATCCCACAGTACTGTCTGCGCCAACCGACGCTCACCTCAAAATGAAGCACATCTTCAATCTGATTTCCAAATTTAGCCTCTACCATGTCATAGTAGGGTAAAATCACTGCAACTTCATGTCCCGCTTTTACCAGTGATTTAGGAAGAGCGCCAATGACGTCTCCCAAACCACCTGTTTTTGAAAAGGGTGCACCCTCTGCTGCTACAAATAAAATTTTCATGAATGAATATCCTCTGTTACTTTGCTACCTTTCTTAACGACAACTGGATGTTCTGCCGTTCCTCGAATCACAACACCAGGCTCAACTTCAACACCCTTGTCCAAGATAGCATATTCGACCTGAGCACCTTCTCCAATCACAACACGAGGGAAGAGCAGGCTATCTTTAACCAGGCTATCCTTGTGAACATGAATATTACGTGATAGAACAGAATTAGCAACTTGACCTTCAATGATACTACCAGACGCAAACTGAGAAGTGCTTACCTTAGATGTATTAGCATAGTAAGTCGGCTCTTCGTTTTTGACCTTTGTATAAATCTTTTGGTTTGGTGAGAAAAGAGAATAGAATTTTTGCGATTCAAGCATATCTTTATTAGCTTGGTAATAAGACTCTACAGAGTGAATATTTGCCAGATAACCTGTATACTCGTAGGCGAAAGCCCCTTCTTTAGTAGCTAAATCACGTAAAACATAGCGCAACTTCTCTGGATGTTCTTTTTTAGCTTCTTCTTCCAATCGTTCAATCAACCAAGGTGTATCAACGACAAAGATATCTGTAGACATATTGAACGTTTCAGATGTTGACTTGCTATCAAAGAGTTTATGAGAACGAACATGGTCTGTTTCATCTACTTCCAAGATTGCGTTCACTTCTGAAATATCTTTCTTAGGAAGTTTCTTATAAACAACTGTAATAGGCCCCTTCGTTGTGTTATGAAGGTGGAAAACTTGGTTCAAATCAATATTAATCAAAACATCACAGTTGAGTGATACTGTTTGGTTTGATCCAGAGCGTTTTAAATAAGTAAGAAGCTGTTGGTAGTATTCTTTTCCAACTGTGCTACTCTCAACGCGTGTATTATAAATTCCTAGATAGTAATGGCTAAGAAGAGTTGATAAGCCCCACTCGCGTCCTGAACGAATATGGTCAAAGACTGAGCTGATATTATCCTGCTGGAAAATACCAAAGACGCTACGAACACCTGCATTAGCAAGACTAGAAAGCGGGAAGTCAATCAAACGATATTTCCCACCAAATGGCAAACTTGCTACTGGACGGTGGTCCGTCAATGTCGACATATCATGAAAACCAACTGTATTTCCTAAAATGGCAGAATATTTATCAATCTTCATCTGTTGCTACCCCCACTACTTCATTATATCCTACAACTTGTACTTCATCTGTTCCATCAATTTCGACACCGTCAGAAATAATCGCACCTTCACCAATAATGGCACGTTTAATCTTAGCTCCTTGACCAATGATAGCTCCACTCATGATAACTGAATCAACAACTTCCGCTCCTTCGCGAACTTGCGCACCTGTTGAAAGGATAGAATGTTTAACAGTTCCATCTACAAAACAGCCATCGACAACCAAGGAATCTTCCACATCAGCATTTGCTCCGAGGAAGTTTGGTGGTGAAATCAAGTTTCTTGAGTAAATCTTCCATTGACGGTTACGACTATCCAAGGCATTTTCTGGAGAAATGTACTCCATGTTCGCTTCCCAAAGAGACTCAATCGTACCAACATCTTTCCAGTAACCGCTAAATTCGTAAGCATAAACACTTTCACCTGACTCAAGGTAATTCGGAATGACATTTTTACCAAAGTCTGACATATCTACATTGCTCTTTTCAGCAGCGACTAACATATTACGAAGGCGTTGCCAATCAAAAATGTAGATTCCCATAGAAGCTTTTGTAGATTTAGGTTGAGCTGGTTTTTCTTCAAATTCAACAATACGATTGTTAGCATCTGTATTCATGATACCAAAACGGCTCGCTTCTTTAAGAGGGACGTCTAAAACTGCTACTGTCAAGCTGGCATTATTATCCTTATGAGACTGGAGCATATCATCATAGTCCATTTTGTAGATGTGATCCCCAGACAAAATCAAGACATACTCAGGATTGACACTGTCAATATAATCGATATTTTGGTAAATAGCGTGACTAGTCCCTTCGAACCAACGATTTCCTTCACTTGCAGAATAAGGTTGAAGAATAGAAACACCCGAATTGATACCATCTAGTCCCCAGCTTGAACCATTCCCAATATGATTGTTGAGAGCAAGAGGTTGATACTGTGTAATGACCCCAACATTATGAATTCCTGAGTTGGCACAGTTTGATAGGGCAAAGTCAATGATACGGTAGCGCCCACCAAATTGCACAGCTGGTTTTGCGATGCTTTGAGTGAGTTTACCGAGACGAGTTCCTTGCCCACCAGCAAGAATCAAAGCTAACATTTCATTCTTCATTTTCTACTCCTTTTTGGTTTTTACTTGTGACAGTTTTTGCAGATTTCAAGCGGCGTTTGATTTTCCAGACACTAGCTCCCATAGCTGGTAGGGTAAAGGTTAAGGTCTGCTCATAATCTTTCCATAGTCCTTCTTGCGTTTGAACAGTTTGATTATGTTCTTTCCAAACGCCTCCCCACTCTTCTAACTCAGTATTCCAGACTTCTTCGTAAATCCCTGCAACAGGAAGTCCGATTGTAAAATCTTTCCGTTCAACAGGTGCCATGTTAAAGATACAAACTAACATTTCTCCCTTTTTACCCTTACGAATAAAGGAAAGAACACTCTGGTCTCGATTATCCGCATCAATGATTTCAATACCATCATAGCTGGTATCAATTTCCCACAGACAGCGGTTGTCTTTGTAAAACTGGTTTAGCTGAGAAGTGAAATACTTCATCTTAGCATTCATTGGGTCTTCTAGGTTAGACCATTCCAACTGTTCTTCGGATTTCCATTCTAGGAATTGACCGTATTCGCTACCCATGAAGAGCAATTTCTTACCAGGGTGACAAATTTGGTACGTATAGAGATTGCGCAAGCCTGCGAATTGATTGTAACGATCTCCCCACATCTTATGCATCATACTCTTCTTACCATGAACCACTTCATCGTGCGAGAATGGCAAGAGATAGTTTTCATTGAAAACATACATAAAGCTGAAAGTCACCAAATTAAAGTCATATTTACGGTAAATAGGATCTTCTTCGTAGAAACGGAGGATATCATTCATCCAGCCCATGTTCCATTTGTAGTCAAATCCTAGGCCACCAAGCTCTTTCATTCCCGTAATCTTGGTTGCAGACGAACTTTCTTCTGCAATCATCATCACATCTGGATATTCTAACTTAATAATGTCATTCAAGCGTTGAAGGAAATAATAACCTTCATAGTTGAGATTTCCCCCATCTTTGTTAGGTGTCCATGGAGCATCATCATAGTCCAAATAAAGCATGTTGCTAACAGCATCCACACGAATACCATCCAAATGATAGACATCGATCCAATGCTTAATACAAGAAATCAAGAAGGACTGGACTTCATTTTTTCCAAGGTCAAAATTGAGAGCGCCCCAACCATAGTTATGAGCCTTATTATGGTCTTGGTACTCAAAAGTCGGTGTCCCATCATAATAGGCTAAGGCATCATCATTGATGGTAAAGTGACCAGGTACCCAGTCTACAATAACCCCAATATTATGGATATGACACTCCTCGACAAAATCTTGAAACTCCTCTGGTCGGCCATAAGCATGCTCTAAAGCGAAGTAACCCATAAGCTGATACCCCCAACTCAAACCTAGTGGATGGGACATCAAGGGCATAAACTCAATATGAGTATAGTTCATTTCAACGAGATAAGGAATGAGTTCATCCTTGAGCTGGGCAAAACTATAAGGACTACCATCAGGATTTCTTTTCCATGAGCCAGCGTGAACTTCATAGATATTGACAGGACGTTCAGCAAAGCCCCAACGTTTTCTTCGTGCCAGCCAAAGTCCATCCCTCCATTTCTTCTCAGGAAGCTCTGTTACGATTGCCCCTGTTCCTGGACGCGCCTCATATCTGACAGCAAAAGGGTCAATCTTCATCAGTTGATGACCATTTTGACGTGTGACATGATATTTGTAAATATGCCCTTCTTGAGCCATATTGGTAAAGACTTCCCAGACCCCAAAGTCATTTCTTACCATTGGAATCTGACCCTCAATCCAGTTGGTAAAATCCCCCACCAAGTGGACAGCCTGAGCATTAGGTGCCCAAACACGGAAAGTATAGCCATACTCTCCATTCACTTGCTCTTTATGTGCTCCTAGATAATGCTGAAGGTGAAAATTCTCTCCTGTCATAAAGGTGCGCAAAGCTTCTCTTTTATCCATAATACCCCCTCTTTTCTGTAAGCGTTTTCTATGTTTTTATTATACTACCTTTTTAGAGAAGATTCAAGTAAATTACTATACTTATTTAAAATTATTTTGAAAATCTACAAAAAGTTCACTTTCTCGTTCAATTGTAAAGCAATATTTTTTCAAAAAAATGTGAAAACGCCTTTCTTTTCTCTACTATAATACCAAAAAGTTCGTATTTTTGCTACCAATATTATTTTTTATAGCAAAAAATAAAACCAGGAAAACAATTTCCTGATTTTACACGTTTGATGAAAATATTTATCAAATTTTCTATACAAGTGAGTTATCAGCTAAGTTCTTTCTATTCGTTCATTTCCAATGATGTGTTAGAATAGCGAGATAGATGGTCTTTATAAAACACTCAAGACAGCTAGACTAATATCGTCTAACACATTGTCTTCTTTTGAACGACTATTGGTTACCAACATAGCTAAATTTCCTGCATTTTCAAATGGATAGGGTTCTGATTTAGCATTCACAACCACCAAGAGATGTTCTTTGCCGTGAACTTCATAGATAAGGCAGCCGCTATGTTCAATCGCAGAATGCACAAAGACATGATGGTAAATTTCATCATAGCTAGAGTAAGAAAAGGCACCAGTTTTTGTCTTCAATCGGATGACTTGACGGATAAACTCAATACTATCTTGACGCTCATTGATCAAATCCCAGTTGACTTGGTTCACACTGTCAGGAGCATTATAGCTATTCATCGCACGCTCTCTATCATCATGGGTCAACTCACCATTCTCACCAGTCGCAACCAGTTTGGTACGACCAAATTCTTGACCGATTTCCATAAAGGCCATTCCTTGCATGAGCAGATTCATGGCTGTGGCTGTCTCAACCTTGCGCATGATTTGTTCTGAACTTTGGTCTGGATGAAGGGTTGCCAATAAATCGTGAAGATTGTAATTGTCATGGGCTTCCACATAGTTAAGCACCTGATTTGGATGTGTATAGGTTCCTAATTCACGACTTCCTAGGATTGCTTTAGCTAGAATTGGCTCTGTCGCAGCACCACTGACAAAACCTGATTTGATAGCACCGTAAACTTCTCCACCTTTGACAGCATCACGCTGATTGTCATTAAAGAAACCAATATTTGGCATTTCGTAGGCGTTGTCTTTCTTAGCCTTATTATAAGGGGCAAGACCTGTTCCCATATCCCAACCTTCTCCATAGAGGATAATGTTAGGGTCAATTTCATCCAAACTCTGACGAATCATCTGCATGGTCTTGACATCATGAATCCCCATCAAGTCAAAACGGAATCCGTCAATATTGTATTCCTGCACCCAGTATAGAAGAGAATCAATCATATACTTGCGAAACATTTCGTGTTCACTGGCTGTTTCATTTCCAACACCCGTTCCATTCTGGAAGGTACCGTCTGGATTCATACGATAATAGTAATCAGGGACAGTTGTTTGGAAAGGTGCATCAACAACTGAAAAGGTATGGTTATAGACCACATCCATAATGACACCAATACCCGCATCGTGGTAAGCTTGAACCATGGTCTTCAAATCACGAATGACCTGAGCTGGATCATCTGGATTAGTTGAAAAACTAGTTTCTGGTGCGTTATAGTTTTGTGGATCATAACCCCAGTTGTAGGTTACATTCCCGTCCTCATCGTATTCTTTGTGACGGTCTGCAATTGGTTGCAACTGAACATAATTGTAGCCCAACTTCTTGATATGATCAAAAGCAGTTGACTGACCGTACTGGTTAACCGTTCCAGTCTGAGCAGCACCCAAGAACGTTCCTCGAAGATGTTCATCCACACCTGAGGTCGGTGATTGGGTCAAATCACGAATATGCATTTCACAAATAACTGCCTTACATGGATTTTCCAAACGCCAAGCAGCATCAGAACCATGCTTGACCTCGAAATTTTCGACTTGTTTTTCTGCATGGCTCAGAATAGCAGAACGTTTGCCATCAGGGCTGGTCGCTATTGTATAAGGATCACGTGTCAGTGTTTCGTGATGAGGGAATTGGACTTGATACTGATAAGCCTTACCAGTCAAATCTTCCTCAACATCCAAACTCCAGACCCCAATAGTATTGTCCTTATGGTTATAAGAGTAGCGATTACCTCTCTCCATATCAAAAGTCTTCCAAACAGGCGCATCATTAGCAGCTGATTCATAAACAACCACCTGCACTTCTGTCGCTGTTGGTGACCAGAGGGAAAAATGAGCCTGATTGTCCTCTACATGGCAACCCAATTCCCCTTGGTAACCCCAATGATGGTCAAAACTAGCGCTGTTAATGGCCTTATCAAAGGCAAAAGGATTTTGATTTTTATAGAAAGGACTGGCAATAGCAGGATTTTCAGAGTAATAAATCCGATCATCGCCTTCCAAAATCCAGACCTCTGTTAAGAGGGGATAGTGATTAAAACGGATAGCATATTCTTTACTGATTTGGCCGGTATGAACCACAAAATTCAAGCTTTCTAAGGGATGAACACTTGGGTGTTCAAAGCTAAATAAGGCACCAAAATAATCTTCTTGGTAAGTTAGTAAATCAATTCGTTGATCCTGGCTTTTTACAAAAGAGCAAGTGTCATATTCACCATTCTTGCGATGGTAATGAATGCGCATAGGGTAGGTATACATTTTTATTTTTCCTTTTTATTTTATTTCTGTTTCACTAATAAATTCTTGACCGATTTTGTCCCGATTAACAAATATTGTCATTCTATCTAAACTCTATTTTTAAAAGATCATTACAAACTTTCTAGCCATGCCTCGTCTCTAACCTCAATACCAAGTTCTTGTGCCTTTTGAAGTTTACTTCCAGCATCTGCTCCTGCCACGACGAGGTCGGTCTTTTTAGACACACTGCCTGTTACCTTGGCACCCAGACTTTCGAGTTTACTTTTGGCTTCTGAGCGCTTGAGACGTTCCAATTTTCCAGTCAATACCACGGTCAAACCTGACAAGGCTGCATCCGCTACTACTGTCTGACCTTTATAGTCCAGATTGACCCCAGCTTCTTTTAATTCTCTGAGAAGAATTTCAGAGCCTTCTGTAGCAAAGTAAGTCTGAAGACTCTTGGCAATCACACCACCCAGGCTTTCAATACTAGCCACTTCCTCTGGATCTGCCTGAGCCAGATTTTCGATTGAGAGAAAATGTTGAAGTAAAAGCTGACTGGCCTTACTGCCGACATGACGAATTCCCAAACCAAACAAGAGTTTCTCGGCTGAATTTTCCTTAGATGCTTGGATAGCCTGATATAGTTTAGAAGCGGACTTTTCCTTGACCCCCTCTAAAAGGAGAAAATCTTCTTCTTTCAAACGGTAAATATCTGCCACATCCTTGACTAGATCTGCAGCAAATAATTTCTCAACTACTGATGGTCCAAGGCCTGTAATATTCATGGCATCTCGAGAGGCAAAGTGGATCAAACCTTCCATGATTTGAGCAGGGCAACGCGGATTGATACAACGGAGAGCCACTTCATCTTCAAAGTGCAACAAGTCAGAGTTACAACTTGGACAGTTTGTAGGAATATCTAGTTTCTCTTCAGAAACCCGTTTGGACTCTACCACACGTAAAACGGCAGGGATGATGTCCCCGGCCTTATAGACGATGACCGTGTCGTCTTTGCGAATATCTTTTTCAGCAATATAATCCACATTGTGCAGGGTCGCACGGCTAACAGTTGTACCAGCAAGCTGAACAGGTGTCAGATTTGCAGTTGGGGTTACAACACCGGTACGACCAACTGTCCAATCAACTGATAAGAGTTGAGCTTCTTTTTCTTCAGCAGGAAACTTGTAGGCTACTGCCCACTTTGGAGCCTTGACGGTAAAACCGAGTTCTTCTTGGCTTGCTAGGTCATTGACCTTGATTACAACTCCATCAATATCATAAGGCAGATTTTCCCGTTCCTCTCCTACTTCTTGGATAAAATTCCAAATCTCATCCATGCTTTCAGCCAGAATTCGTTTAGAATTGACTACAAAACCAAGTTGTTCTAGGTGCTTCAAAACCTTTTCTTGGCTGTCACGAGTTGACGGGCTGGCTTCTTGATAGAGAAACGTTGCAAGATTGCGCTTGGCAACTACTGCTGTATCCAGCTGACGTAGTGTGCCTGCCGCCGCATTACGGGGATTGGCAAATTCAGGCTCTCCATTTTCTTGGCGAGCTTGATTAACCTGGTCAAAAGAAGCGCGTGGCATATAACATTCCCCACGAACTGTGATATCTAGTTCTTCTGGCAAAGTTAAAGGAATGTCTTTAACACGCTTAAGATTTTCTGTGATGTTCTCCCCAACAGAACCGTCTCCACGTGTTGCACCTGCAACTAAAATCCCCTTTTCATACGTCAGCGAGATAGATAAGCCATCGATTTTCAGCTCACAAATATAGGTTGGATGAGCCACTTCCTTACGAACACGCGCATCAAAAGCTTCAAGCTCCTCACGTGAAAAAGCATCCTGCAAACTATAAAGAGGATACTGATGACTGTATTTTTCAAAACCATCTAAAACCTTGCCACCAACACGATGGGTCGGACTGTCTGCTAATACTTGATCTGGATAGGCAGCCTCCAACTCAACCAACTCACGGTAAAGGCGGTCATACTCACTGTCTGAAACCGAGGGATTATCGCTAGTATAGTACTCAGTCGCATAGCGATTGAGCAAGGCGACTAACTCATTCATTCTTTTATTCATAAGACCATTTTACCATAAAACAAGCCCTCCTCACAAACGAGAAGGGCGGAAAAAATACTTAGATTGGAATTATTTTTAAAACTCAAACAGACTTATGTCTCTTTTTCAAAATGAGTCCGAACATATCCGAGAGCTAAGAAAGATAAGGCTACAACTCCAAGTCCAATAATCAAGAAAGAAGAGAGATGTACACTTGGCAAGACTGTCATAAATCCTTTTGCAATAGGCATAAATAGAATAGCTAAGGTAAAAATTGTACTCAGTACTCTCCCAAGAAATTCGCTCTCAACCTTGGTTTGTACTTGAGTAAAAAAGTGAATATTAAAAATCGTCATAAACAATTCACAAACTAAATTTCCAGAAAAGGAAAGAAAAGTTGGCAGTGGTAATCCCATCATAAAAACTCCGACACCTGTCAAAGCTAGTAAAATCAAAAGATTATAAACATTAGCTTTAATTTTACTAGCTAGAAGAGCCCCAATGATGGAACCAATAGCCCCCATAGTTAAAATACTTGCATAGGCTCCTTCTGACCCGTAAAGCTGATTCGAAAAGGGGAGGAGAAATTCAAAAGCGGCAAAAAAGAAATTAACGCTGGAAGCTACCAGCAAAAGGAAGAAAATTTCTTGCTGATGCCAGATATAGTGTAACCCATCCTTGATATCTACAAAAATATCTCTCCCAGTAAAAGCCTTTTTCTCTTGAACTTTTGCTTCCTCTTTTGGAAGAAAAGCCACTAGAACAAAAGCAATGAAAAAAGTCAGCGAGTCTAGCAGTAGCGTCATATGGAGACTTGTAAACTGTAAAACAAGGAAGGAAAGAACAGGAGAGCTAACACCTACAACCTGCAAAACCAGCTCTAAGCGAGAGTTATAGATCACAATCTCATCTTTCTCAACAACCTCAGTTATAATAGCTTTATTTGCCGGTCTAGAAAAGGCAAAAGCAATCGCCTGCACAATATTAGCCCCAATCAAAGCTCCAATCATCCAGCTGTCATTCCTTATGAAAGAAATAGCCAGACAAAGAATCCCACAAACAAGGTCTGTCACCATTAAAATCTTACGACGAGAAAATCGGTCTGAAATGACTCCACCAAAAGGATTTACGAGAATAGATGTGAAGAGTTCAGAAATCTGATACATTCCTAAAACTGTCTGTCCGATAGTCCCTATGGAAGCCAACCAGACACTATTTCCATAATCATAGAGCATATTCCCTATCTTGTTAACAGCTCCACGACTAATCAACTGTACGGCATAGCGATTCATATAAAAACTCCTCTCAAATTTTGAAACTATTGTATCAAAACCGAAAGGAGCTTTTTATTTTTTCCCTTATTTGGGAAAATTAATCTTTGACAAATTTTTCGTAATGTTCTTGATAGTAGGCTACTTGCTCTGGGAGACCTAGCACGTCAAAAATATGCATGGCCTCTTGCATCTGGCTACAACCTTCTTTACACTTTCCTTTTTGGTACAAAGCAAAACCTTTTAAGTAATGTAAAATATTCCGTTCATACAGACTAATGTTTTTACCAATAATCTTCTCTGTATAAGCCTCAAAATAGCTAGCATTGTCAAAAGAAAAATACTCTAAACAATGCTGGTAACAATTGAGGGCCAAAATCAACACCAATCTCTTATGGCGACCAATCTCTTGGTAAAATTCCTCCCTCTCCATGACTTCTCTACCAATCCGAGTTACATAGTCCACATCGTAGAAACTATAAAGGTTACCGAAAAGAATCAACTCATACATGGTCCATTCTTCTGTTTTGAAGAGATAATCTGCCACCTTATCCAAATCATCTTGCTTCATATCATAACTCGAATCTCTTTGACAAATCAGACCCTGTAGCAAAATCCAGTTCAGCTCAAAATAAAGAGGATTGGTCGAACTCTTAGCCTTTTCAAGTTGTTCTCTTTGAAGCTTTTGAAAACCTGCAATATCATTTGAGTAGTAAAGCGGAATAATTTGTCCCATCAGGGCAACATGTTCATGATTGTGAAAATTTCTTGCCTTATCCATGAAATTTTCGATTGTGACATGAATATTATCCAAAATCTCAAAGAACCGTGAGACTGCTAGGTCAGACTCCCCAAGCTCAAAGCGAGATAACTGAGAGGTAGAGCAAGACTCCCCTGCCGCCTCCTTTAAAGAATAATTTCCACTTGTTCGAAATTCACGAAATACTTTTCCAAGATGTTCCATCTTTACACCTGCTCTGATAATTCTTCCCACTCAAGCATAGCTTCTTCCTGACGATGGCTGATTTCATCCAGCTCTGCCTGCAATTCCATGAGTTTGTCGGCATCGTTTGTTTCCAACATTTGTTCAGAAATGGCTTGACTTTGACTTTCTAACTCTTCAATTTCAGCTTCTAGACTTTCTATTTGTCGCATGAGCTTACGAACTTCTTTTTGACTTTCTTTCTGAGCTTGATAGTCATTGACTGGACTTGCTTCTGTTGCTTGATTGCTGGTTGAAGCTTCCTCAGTCTGGCTCATTTCTATTTCTGCTTTCTTCTCAACATAGTAGTCGTAATCTCCCAAGTAGAGAGTCGAGCCATTCTCAGACAATTCAAGTACATGAGTTGCTACACGATTGATAAAGTAACGGTCGTGGCTGACAAATAGAAGAGTTCCATCAAAGTCAATCAAGGCATTTTCTAGCACTTCCTTGCTATCAATATCCAAGTGGTTAGTTGGCTCATCCAGAATCAAGAAGTTGTTGTTCTCCATAGACAGTTTAGCTAAAAGTAAGCGAGCTTTTTCGCCACCTGACAGCATGCCTACTGATTTTTTAACATCATCTCCTGAGAAAAGGAAAGCACCTAGACGATTGCGGATTTCAACTTCAGGTGTCAGTTTAAAATCATTCCAGAGTTCATCAAGGACCGTATTACTTGCTGTCAGCTTACTTTGAGTTTGGTCATAGTAACCCACCTCCACATTAGCGCCAAATCGCTTCTCTCCCTTGATAAAAGGAATCTGGTCCACAATTGACTTGATAAAGGTTGACTTTCCAATGCCGTTTGGTCCAACAATAGCAACAGCGTTCATCTTACGAAGGTCTAGATTGATAGGCTCTGACAATATTTCCCCGTCATAGCCAATAGCTGCATTTTCGACAGTCAGAACAACATTACCAGACGTTTTTTCCGACTGGAAAGTCATATTGGCTGATTTCTTGCCAGCTTCTGGCTTGTCCAAACGCTCCATTTTTTCCAGTTGTTTGCGACGCGATTGAGCACGTTTGGTCGTTGAAGCTCGGACTAGATTGCGATTGACAAAGTCTTCCAGAGCAGCGATTTCCTTTTGTTGCTTTTCATAGTTTTTTGCTTCAGTAGCTAGCTTCTGCTCCTTTAATTCGACAAAACGAGAGTAATTACCCACATAGCGATCCAAGGAATGCTTGGTCAAATCTAGCGTAATTGTCGCAACCTTGTCCAAGAAATAACGGTCGTGGCTGACAATAATGAGCGCGCCGCTATAATTTACCAAGTAATTCTCTAGCCAGGCAATAGTTTCAATATCCAAGTGGTTGGTTGGCTCGTCCAAGACCAAGAGATTGGGCTTTTCAAGGAGCATTTTGGCTAGAGCTAAGCGAGTATTTTGCCCACCAGAAAGCTCAGCAATTTTCATCTGCCACATAGACTCGTCAAACTTGAATCCATTCAAAATCGCTCGAATATCAGCTTCATAGGTAAAGCCACCTGCCTGACGAAAATTTTCAGATAAGCGGTCGTAATCTGACATCAGTTTATTCAAATCCTCACCAGACTTTTCACCCATCTCCAGCTCCATCTGACGCAGTTGTTTCTCAGTCCGACGCAAGTCATCAAAGACATGAAGCATCTCATCGTAGATGGTATTTTCAGACTCAAAACGGCTATCTTGGGCTAGGTAAGATAGAGAAATATCTTTTTTCTTATTGATTTCTCCACTAGTTGGCTCCTCTTCTCCAACCAAAATCTTCAAAAGAGTAGACTTTCCTGCACCATTTTTCCCAACAAGGGCTATCCGATCACGTTCATCAACTTGTATGTTAATATTATCAAAAAGAACCTCTCCTGCAAAAGAACGTTCAATTTTATTAGCTTGTAAAATAATCATACAAGTAGTATAGCATGTTTCCCTAAGGCATTCAAGATAATGGTAAGTATTTTAGCGAAGGATATGCAACATAAAATAAATTATGTAAAATTTGTGTTATATTCCTTCGCTATCTTGTTGGATTTTCTAACCAGCTAATCTTGCTTCAAATAGTTATCGCACAAGTCTATTATTTAATTCTTTTCATTATATACGTACGTATAGCAAATTGAAATAAGATGAGAACAAATCGATTGGGAAAGTAAAATTAATTTCTATAAATGTTTTAGAAATTGTTTCGTACTATTTTAGATTCAACTACTATATATACAATATTTTCGGAGTATTCAACTTTTTAACTCTATTTATTACTAGATTATTCCCCCCTTCGCTCCACTTCCATTACAGAAGTTTCCTCACTACTATGGGCTCGGCTGACTTCTCATGATTCGTTGTTACTACGCTTTCAGCGCTCATGATACCTCGCGGATAAGTCGTACATCTTTCCTAGTTTATACAAGATATGAGGACGTTAGAAGGTTACAGTGAAAATAGGAAATCTGACGCAGAGTCTTTAGGCACTAGGAAGATTTATCTTTTTCACACAAACCTTAGTCCGAATTCAATTACTCTCATGATTTACGCATATAGGTTACGACTACCTTTTTGGACTTTAGAGTTTTGAGCCCCCTTATCCGCTATATACGCCTTACTATCACGTTCCTGTTCGTAGAGCCACGATTTCGCCATCCCTTCCTCTGACGATTCTTATTTCCAACGTCAGACTTAAAACGGTCTATCCCCAGACCATTTTAATCCGCTACCTCACGATAGTCAGGCTTGGGAATCGCTATTGGGTTCACCGGTAGCAGGTGCCCACCGAGGACTTACACCTCAGATATACGACATGCCTATCGTACGTAAAAAGCCTACTGCCCAAGCTAGAAAGCTTGATACAATAGGCTTTTCAAAGGCTGATTATTTAACAGCGTCTTTAAGAGCTTTACCAGCTTTGAATGCTGGAACTTTAGAAGCTGCAATTGTCATTTCTTTACCAGTTTGTGGGTTGCGACCTTTACGTTCTGCACGCTCACGAACTTCAAAGTTACCAAAACCGATCAATTGAACTTTTTCACCAGCTGCAAGATAGTCAGCTACTGCTGCAAATACAGCTTCAACTGCTGCTGCTGAGTCTTTCTTAGTCAATTCTGTAGCTTCTGCTACTTTAGCGATCAAATCTTGTTTGTTTGCCATGTTAACGATTCCTCCAAATAATTTCTAATTAACAAATATAATCATATCCTAAAATCCCTTTTAGGTCAAGTTAAAAACGCTATTTCTTCCCATTTTATTTATTTTTTTAGGAGTGGTAACGTACCAAAATAGCCCAAGCGTTCTCACCCGTGTGAGTTTGAATAATGGAACCCGTTTCCAAAACAGAAATTGGCTTTTCAACATAAGCTTGTAAGCTTTCTTTCATCTCTTTTGCCCAATCATCACTACCAGAATATGAAATTCCAATCTCTGCTACAGAACGTTCAGAAAGCGATGTTATCAACTCATCTAACCATTTTTTAAAAGTTTTAGCTCCACGACCTTTAACCATTGGCTGCAATTCATGGTCTTTCATCTGCATGACAACACGGATATTGAGAAGTGAGCTCAACAATCCAGTTACACGGCCAATTCGTCCACCTTTGACAAGATTTTCCAAAGTTGAAACGCCAATATAAAGTTCTGTGTGGTTTTTAACCTCTTCTACATGAGATAAAATTGTCTCCATGTCTTTGCCTTCTTGAGCTAATCTAGCAGCCTCAACAACTTGGAATTTCAAGGCTTGGTCAGTGAAGGAACTATCAACAACAGTCACATCTGCAGTAGATAAACTAGCACCCTGGCGTGCTGCTTCTACAGTACCAGAAAGGGCATGGGACATATGAATAGCAAGAATCTGGCTACCATCCTTGCATAGGTCTTCAAAAACTTCAGCGAAGACACCTACAGGTGGCTGACTTGTTTTCGGAAGATTCTTAGCTTCTTGCATCAACTGAAGAAATTTACCTTCTTCTTTCAAATCAGCATCAGAATAAACAACATTATCAATCATTACAGATAATGGAACAATTGTAATATCTAATTGTTTTACAAGTTCAGATTCAATAGTAACAGATGAATCGGTTACAATCTTAATTTTTGTCATAGTATCAATCTTTCTATTTTAGGATTCAGATTGGTTTTCTTACTTCTAATTATATCAAAAAAAGATTAAAAATCCTAATGGAGTCACTCAAATTTTCCGTAAAAATTTGATATAATCAACTTATAAGAAAAGAGGTGTCCTATGATTAAAAAAATTTATCCTATTTTAACCATTTTACTAGGTGCTGCTATTTATGCTTTTGGTCTGACTTATTTTGTAGTTCCTCATCATCTCTTTGAAGGAGGGGCAACAGGTATTACCCTTATCACCTTTTATCTTTTTAAAATCCCTGTTTCGCTCATGAACTTGCTGATTAACATTCCCCTTTTCATCCTAGCTTGGAAAATATTTGGAGCAAAATCTCTCTATTCTAGTTTACTGGGAACCATAGCTTTGTCAGCTTGGTTGGCTTTTTTTGAGCGTATTCCCCTTCATATTAACCTTCAAGGTGATTTACTAATCACTGCCCTTATAGCTGGGATTCTCTTGGGAATTGGTCTTGGAATTATCTTTAATGCTGGAGGTACAACTGGCGGAACTGATATTCTAGCTCGTATTCTCAACAAATACACTCATATATCAATGGGGAAACTACTTTTTATCTTAGATTTTTGTATTCTCATGCTCATTCTCCTTATCTTCAAGGATTTGAGATTGGTTTCCTACACACTCTTATTTGATTTTATCGTTTCGCGTGTTATTGATTTGATTGGCGAAGGTGGCTACGCAGGTAAAGGCTTTATGATTATCACAAAACGTCCTGACCAACTTGCTAAGGCGATCAATGATGACCTAGGAAGAGGTGTTACTTTCATCTCAGGTCAAGGCTACTATAGTCAAAAAGATTTGAAGATTATCTACTGTATTGTCGGTAGGAATGAGATTGTGAAAATGAAGGAAATGATTCATCGAATCGATCCTCAAGCCTTTATAACCATTACAGAAGCCCATGAAATCCTTGGAGAAGGATTTACCTTTGAAAAAGAATAAAAAGAGGTAATGTCGTGACCTCAAAAGTTAGACTAAATCATCTATCTTTTGGGTTACAAACAACCTCTTTTTTCTTTACTCAAACTCTTAAGACCAATTCCGAGCGACTTCTTCATCAGCCTTTAACTGATCCACTAATTGGTCAACAGAATCAAATTTTGTCATATCTCGAATGCGATCAAGCCAATAAACCATGACGGTTTCCCCATAAATATCTTGATTAAAATCAAAAATATTGACTTCAAAACGTGCTTCTTCTCCATCAAAGGTCACATTTTTCCCGACACTAGCCATAGCACGATACTTCTGTCTTTGAATCTCAACATCAACGACATAAACGCCATCTGCTGGCATATAAGTACGGTCTAAAAGCACCAAATTAGCTGTTGGATAACCAATCGTACGACCACGAGCATTGCCATGAACCACCATCCCTCTTGATGGAAGCGGTGCCCCCAAAAGTTCTCCTGCTTCTTTCACATTTCCATCTAAAATAGCTTGACGGATACGAGTTGAACTAATCTTTCCTTTCTCATCTTCTACAGGTGGAACAATGATAACTTCTCCATCAAAGTAATCCTTTAAATCTTCTGCTGTTTTTTTGTCAGAACCAAATGTATAATCAAAACCTGCAACAATAATTTTGGCATTCATAGCCTTGATATAAGTTGCAAAAAATTCTTCTGCCGTGAGACTAGCGAATTGACTACTAAAATCAAGGAGATATAATTCTTCTACACCTTCCCGCTTTAATTTTCTTTCACGTTCAGCAGGGTTCAAAATATGCAAAAATAAATCCGGATGATAAGACTCTAAAGCAATCTTTGGTGATTCATTAAAGGTCATAACCACGATAGGCAATAAATCCTTTCTCGCAGCCTTATTGGCAACACGAAATAATTCTTGATGCCCCTTGTGTATACCATCAAAATAGCCAAGGACTACGACTGAATCAGATGGTGTGCCAATATCTTTTTGGTTTTTTATAGGAATAGTAATAATCATAAACTAATTATATCATAGCGATAGCTATTTCTGGAACAGAAAATCTGAAATGTCATTTTTTTAACCTGAAGTGTAGCTGTTTTCAAAAAGCACTTCATTCTATCGTTGCTCAACTATGAACTTTGCAATATTCTTCTCAAAAACTTGTAGGACATCTTCAAAAGTTTGAAAGGAGTGATTAGACTTGTTCAATAACCATAAAGTGTCATACTATGCTTATGTATGAAAAAGCAATGCAACTAACTCCTGAGAACTTTAAATTACTAGTTGGTGCTGAAAAGGTAGAATTTAGAATCGAGGTACACCTATGGCTGTAAAATTTACAAAACGAGACGACTTGGACAAAATGTTTGAAGAGTTTGCGAAACTCCCTGATTTGAAACAAGTTACTTTCCCTGATGACAAAGAGAAAAAAGCCAAAGCAGAAAAGAAAAACTAGATGACTGCCTTCCAACAACTCTCATCTAGTATGCTTCAGACTGGCGCTATTTTTCTCTCCATCTGTTAGCTTGGATTCTCAGACAGTTTCAGCTAAAGAATATCTTTTCCCTTATCAGAAGGAACGGCTCAAGCCATTCAGACAAGTGAAGGGACGACAAGCCAATATTTGAAACCAGATAACAGTTCTTATAGAGAATCTGAAGAAATCGATTAGGAAACTCAAATCAATTTTTAGCAGTGTTCTATTCCAGATTCAATCCACTATACATATTAAAAAGTATGGGTACCAAAACAAAAAAATAGGCTCTCCGAAAACTCGGAAAGCCTTATTTAATGCTATTTCTAGCTTCCTCGCCTTTACATTTCAAGGCTCAGGATAAAAAGGTTCACTGAACCTTTTTATTTAGCGATTGGGTAAACAGAAACTTGTTTTTTATCGCGTCCTTTACGTTCAAAGCGTACTACGCCTTCAACTTTAGCGAACAAAGTATCGTCTCCACCACGACCAACGTTTACACCTGGATAGATGTGTGTACCACGTTGACGGTAAAGGATTGATCCACCTGTTACAGTTTGTCCGTCAGCTGCTTTAGCTCCAAGACGTTTCGCTTGTGAATCACGTCCGTTTGATGTAGAACCTCCACCTTTTTTGTGGGCGAAAAGTTGCAAGTTGTTAAGAGTCATTTTTAACATAATGTTTTCCTCCGTGTTAGTTTTCTGTGATAACTCTAGTTTGGACGAACTCAGAAGAGTTCTCCGATAAGTTTGCCATACCTAAGAAAAATGATTCAAAGAATAACTGGGTCATTTCTCTCTGGTGTGAAGGAAGATCTTTTGGTATTTCAACCATCAGATAGCCACCTTCATCTTCGTTTAATTCTAGGATTGGTTCATAGCCTGCAAATTTCTCAATAGAATTGATAAAGTTAATGGCAAGCGTAGAAACCGATGCACACACGACATCTAAGCCGTATTCGCCACTCTCGGCGTGTCCAGTAATTTCCGCACTCCTCAGCTCGCCATCTTCGGCTCTCTCAAAGACTGCCTGTATCATGTGTTCTCCTTAAAATTAAGCGTTAATTGCGTTGATGACAACTTTAGTATATGGTTGACGGTGACCTTGTTTACGGTGGCTACCTTTTTTAGGTTTGTACTTGTAAGTAACAACTTTCTTTTGTTTTCCTTGTTTTTCAACAGTTCCAACTACAGTAGCTCCAGCAACAAGTGGAGTTCCGACAACAGTGTTTTCACCACCAACAAGAACAACTTCGTTAAAAGTAACTTCTTGACCAGCTTCAACGTTCAATTTTTCAACGTAAACTGCTTGACCAACTTCAACTTTAACTTGTTTTCCGCCAGTTTTGATAATTGCGTATGTGCTCATTATGCACCTCCTATGATTTTTATGGGTTTCCCCGATTTTTTTGTGAAGACTCGCCTAGCATCGTGGGACGAACCACTTAAACTTGAATAATCAAGCAACGATGTTCGTGCGGTTGCACAGGATCGTGCATAGTCAACTCTTCAAGTATAGCATATCTCCTATTTTCTTACAAGTAATAACACCTAAAATCAAGCTTTTTCTTTTACTTTTTTCTGCCAAGAGGCAAAAAGCATGCTAAGGTAAAAAATACTCATCATAATAGGAACACCAAGAATAGTCTTTTCATGATAGAAAATCGTCAAATAGGCTGAAAAGACAACACCAAGGACAAAACTACTAAGCAGGCTAACAAATATGAACCCTTCACGCAAAAAAGGAGTGTGCTTGGTTCGGAAATAATCCCCAAAAGCCAGCATTGTTCGTTTGATATTCCCTGTCATAAAGGCATTATTGTAAGCAATACCCGAAACCTCACCAAAGGCAGTTGTCACCAAGCCCATACAAAAGGCTAAGGGCGGTACTAGATAGATATTATCTACAGTTTGCGGCACAAA
Source organism: Streptococcus sp. k-628 (assembly GCF_013277475.1). Classification (NCBI taxonomy): domain Bacteria; kingdom Bacillati; phylum Bacillota; class Bacilli; order Lactobacillales; family Streptococcaceae; genus Streptococcus; species Streptococcus sp. k-628. The sequence continues at coordinate 68,928 of NZ_VMMZ01000038.1, read as the reverse complement.
ACCAATAATGATTGATAGTATTGCCAAAGGAATCAGTGACAGAATCGGTTTTTTTACAATTCTCAATTTTTCCTTATAAACAGTTAATAAAAAGACCCCCATCATAAAAGCTAGCAAGGTAAGAACCTTGTCCCTAACATCTGAAACATTATTTTGAATTAATTCTACTGAAAGAAAGACGACATTTCCAGTTTGTCCAGCTACAAGGGTATTCCCTCGTACAATAAAAGTGTAAGCATCCACATATCCAGCACAAAACGTCAAAAAAAGTGCTAACCTTTTAGACTGACGTGATATTTTTCTTATAGGTAATAACCTCATTTTACCTCCCATTGTATTTTCTCTTAGAAATATTGTACCATTTTCTTTCTAAAAAATCGTAGACTACCATTTAGATTTTACTATTAGCATAAAAATAATAATAGACAACTATTTATCCAAAAATAGATAGAGGTAACATGTTTGTAAACAAAGCATACGAACCTTTAGTAAAATCATTTCCATGAAACCAGAATAGAGCCCCTCTTAGCAAAAATCATTATTTTAAATGATTTCTAATCACTCCTTGACATAAATAACTCTCATCAATAAAAGACTATGTCTTAAAAAAATGGTATAATAAAATCAATACTTGGGCTTGATAGCTATGCTACTAATAACAATTAGGAGAGAAAATCAGGCACTTGTTAACAACAGGGATTATCCCCTTGAGATGAAAGGAACTTTAGAAATCTTATGATGAACATGCAAAACATGATGCGTCAAGCACAAAAACTTCAAAAACAAATGGAACAAAGCCAGGCCGAACTTGCTGCCATGCAATTTGTTGGCAAATCTGCTCAAGACCTTGTCCAAGCGACCTTAACTGGAGATAAGAAAGTTGTCAGCATTGATTTCAATCCAGCTGTCGTTGACCCAGAGGACCTTGAAACTCTTTCTGATATGACCGTTCAAGCCATCAATTCTGCTCTTGAACAAATCGATGAAACTACCAAGAAAAAACTGGGTGCTTTCGCTGGGAAATTGCCATTCTAAAAACAAGGAGCTAGAACAATACTTGTCGATAACAAAGGCTAAGAAAGGTGCAAAAATTATAAAAAACGCATAATATCAGGTGTCAAAACACTCAATATTATGCGTTTTCTCATGAAAAAATTCTCTTTTCATACTCATTTAATACTCTTCAAAAATCAAATTCAAACCATATCAGCGTCGGCTTGTCGTACTCAAGTACTGCCTGCGCCTATCTTTCTAGTTTGCTCTTTGATTTTTATTGAGTATAAAATCCAAAAGGGAATTTATCGTTTTACGGACATGTATATTACAGATTTCTATAGGTCGTATATAGACAGGATATCATCGCTTGGAAGTTGTCCTTTTTGACACCAATCAGTAATTTAGTTCTCAGGAGTTAATGGCAGTGCTTTTCGTACATAGTTTCATAACTACAGTATAGCATAGTATATCGCTTTATAGTTTTCACTATTGATGAACAGCTTGAGCTGCTGTGATAAGGGTTAAATTGTAAACATCTTCTGCACTACATCCACGTGAAAGGTCATTAACTGGCTTATTCAAACCTTGTAAAACAGGTCCTACAGCAGAGAAACCACCGAGACGTTCTGCAATCTTGTAACCGATATTTCCAGCTTCGATACTTGGGAAGATGAATACAGTTGCTTGTCCAGCCACTTTACTTCCTGGAGCTTTTAAAGCTGCTGTTTCAGGGTGGAAGGCAGCGTCAAATTGCAATTCCCCATCTATTTCAAGGTCTGGGCGTAGTTCGTGCGCACGTTGTGTAGCTGCTACTACCTTATCAACGTTCTCACCAAAACCAGAACCTTTACTTGAATAGCTCAACATAGCAATTTTGGGTTCTATACCAAACATTTTCGCAGTGATTGCTGAATTAATCGCAATTTCAGCCAAGGAATCTGCATCAGGATTGATATTGATAGCACAGTCACCAAATAGGTAACGTTCTGAACCACGAGTCATTAGGAAGGCACCTGAAGTACGAGTAACATTAGGACGAGTTTTAATGATTTGAAGGGCTGGACGAACTGTTGCAGCAGTTGAGTGAAGTGCACCTGAAACCATACCGTCAACCAAGCCCATATATACTAGCATTACACCAAAGTAGTTAACGTCTTCACGTAAGAGTCTAGTAGCTTCTTCTTCTGATATCTTACCGTTTCGACGTTCAACGAGCGCAGCAACCATTTCGTCAAACTTAGCGTAGTGGTCAGGATCGATGACTTCATAACCCTCGTGAATCCCTTCAATTTCAAGGTAAATTTTAATTTTTTCTGGTTTACCAAGCAAGACTGGAATAACATCTGTTTCTTTTACCAAGCGTTTCGTAGCTTGAAGAATACGAGGTTCTTTTCCTTCAGGTAGAACAATGCGGACATTTTTACCAACTAGGTTGGCTCTTAGACTTTCAAAAACTTCCATGAGTTTTCTCCTTTAAAATAATAAATTATACTCTAATATTTTTTATTGAGTATTAGTTGATAACTGTTTAATAAGGTTACTGAAATCATCCGGCAAGGGACTTTCTAACTGCAAGTCTTGCTCTAAAAATGGATGATAAAAGGATAGGTAATGGCAATGCAGAGCCTGACGTTGAATGCCGTCGTCCAGACTACCACCATACAAATCATCTCCCAACAAAGGAAAACCAATATGAGAAAAGTGGACTCGGATTTGGTGGGTTCGACCAGTGTGCAGACGAATATCAACCAAGTGAATATTCCCATAAGAAGCTACAATCTTGTAGGAAGTATGGGCATACTTTCCACCTTTAGCCACTCGTCTGGTAATAATGGAGTCTTCATCACGCGCAATCGGGGCAATAATTTCTCCTTCTGGTTCCAAATATCCATCTCCTTTAACCAGAGCAAAGTAGCGTTTCTCGATAGATTTCTTCTGCAACTGCTTGTCTAATCGTGCATGGGCATAGCCGTGCTTGGCAAAGAGCATCAAGCCAGAAGTATCTCTATCAAGCCTGGTTACAATGTGAACCTGCTGACTTTCGTAATTTTGCTTGACGTAGTAACCCTTGATAAAATTGGCAATGGTATTAGAGTGATTGACACTAGGAATAGAGGCAACTCCATAGGGTTTATTCAAGACTAGAAAATGGTCATCCTCATAGAGAATATCCAGTGGGCGCTCGATTGCTTCTAGAGTTTCAAAGCCTTCCTCAGCGGGAATGTCAATGGTAACGCGGTCTCCAAGATCCAATAGATAGGTTGCATTTTGTGGTTGGTCATTGACCAGAATAGCTCCACCACGAAATTTAATCTTGGCCAGCAATCCCTTAGAAACCTCGTGCTTTTTTAAGAAGGTCTTAACCTTGACATGTTCATCTGCGATAAATTCAAACCTCATTCGTCCACCTCGCCGATAAAAGCATCCTTAACGCGGTTCCAGAAGCTGGTATGGCTAGGAGTCGCGACAAAGTGAATCTTATGATGATCAATTTGATACTCGATTCGCTCGATACTACGGAAAGAATAAACGCTATTGTCAACCGAAATAGTATGGTAATCGTTTCTTGTTGGAATGAGTTCAATCTTATCCTTCTTCGGAACAATAATGGACGAACCTAGCGTTCGATAAACACGATTATTGAGGCTGGCAATCTCCGTTAATTGCAAAGCTTCAATGGTAGGGTGTAAAACAGCACCACCAAGAGACTTGTTATAGGCAGTACTACCAGTCGGTGTCGAAACTGTTAGCCCGTCTCCACGAAAACGTTCAAAGGGAACACCATTGATGACAATATCTGCCACCATGGTTCGATCAGACCTGCGAATGCTGGCTTCGTTGAGGGCACGAAAAATCTTGACCTCTCCATTTCCAAGAAAAACCTTCACATTTAGAACAGGGTAAGAAACCCTTGCTCCGGTATCTAGCTGCAAATTGGTCATTAACTTATCCAACTCAAAATCACGATAATCGGTATAAAAGCCCAGATGTCCTGTATGAAGACCGATAAAGCGTACCTTATCAAGTTGGTCTTCGTACTTATGAAAGGCCGACAAGAGCATGCCATCTCCACCAATGGAAATGACAATGTCCGGACTGCTATCATTGAGTATAAACTGATTTCTCTTCAAACGATCTCGCAATTCATACAAAACCCTTTGACTCTGCGGTTTTCTATTGGCTATCAAGTCAATTCGTTTACCTGTATTCTTCATCTGTATCGTCACTGTTTCCTACACCGTCATTTAATTTTCTACTCAAAGGATCAAAAAGAGCCTGGGCTTCCTGGATATCATCACGAATTTCACCCATTTCTTCATCCAACTGATGGGCGATTCTAGCTGTAATTTCCAGTCTCTTCTTAATCTCATTTGGGAAATCCCCTTGGTACTTGTAGTTGAGAGAATGTTCTATCGTTGCCCAGAAATTCATGGCCAAGGTACGTATTTGAATTTCTGCCAAAATGGTCTTGGCCCCATTGATGGTATCAACCGTATATTCTACTACCACATGGTAGGAACGATAGCCTGATGCTTTTCGATGAGTAATGTAATCTCGCTCCTGTATGATACGCATATCCTGACGCTTGTGCAAAATCTCCACTACTTCCTTGACGTCATCTACAAACTGGACCATCACACGTAAACCAGCAATATCCTGTAAATCGTGTTCTAATGTCGCATAAGTAATGCCGCGACGAGCCATTTTTTCTTTTATGCTCTCAATCGGCTTGACTCGACCAGTCACAAATTCAATCGGAGAATGCTTATTTTGCTTACGATATTGCTTGCGAATACCACGTAGTTTAATCTTTAACTCACCAACAGCTTGAATGTAAGGATCTAGAAATTCTTCCCATTCTAAGGTCATATCTTCTCCCTTGTTCTCATATTATCCTTCAAAAATATCTTTGATTTTTTCTCCAGATTCATATACAATAAATACAATGCTTATTATACCATAAGTGAAAAACGTTTACAAATAGTTATCATCACTTGTAAATAGTTGAGTTTTTACTTATTTTTCGTTAAAATCATTTTCGTTAATTGCTATCATTTTTTTTAATCGTATTCATCATCGTATTCACTTTTGCCCGCATAGTTGAGAAGGTTCCAACTTAAAGTTCAATAGTTGACAAATAGAAAACTGTGATTACTCACGGTCTTTTTTTTAAAAAATAAAATAAAAAAACTCCATCAAAACTCTTGACTTTCTCGGTATACCGTGATATAATATAATCAAGATAAGGAAAGGGGGTGATGAAGTTGAACAAAGAAGATTGGCTTAGGTTACTTGAAAAGGCAATAGACAATATTCCTGAAACAGTAACTGCTATCGCAAGTCTAGTGACCGCAATAACGGTCGCAAGGCAAAACAAAAAGCGTAAACCGAAATCCCGCAAAAGAAAAAGGTAAACGCTAAGAGGTTGGGGCGAAAGCCCCTCACACCTCTATTTTATCAAATGGAACGAGGAAATGCAATGGTTAGTGCAATAGCTATTTTTATAATTGCAATTAATGTATACATTTATCTAAAAAACAAAAAGGACAAATAAGATGAGAAAAGTTATTCAAGAATTGTTAGACAGTTCGATGTCTACATCTGCTATTTCGCAAGGCGCTGGAGTTCCATGGACTACCGTTTCTGACCTCAGAAAAGGAAAAACAAGTATGGACAAAATGGCACTTCTCACAGCGGAAAAACTTTATGAATTTGCTACAACTGATAAGCAGTGATTTCGGTCACTGTTTTTTTATTTTTAACAAAACACCGTTTTTGACAATAATACCCTGCCATTACTCCTCCCTATTCTTCAAGAAAACGCTTTTTTGAACAATAGGATTTAGATTTTGATTTCTAATCGTTCAAAATGCGTGTTTTTGCAAAATAGAAATACAAACTCTAATTTTGTTAACGTCAACAAAATTGACAACCAAGCGCTTTGTGAAGCTATTTGTTGATGTCAACAAGTCAATTTCAGAGCAAACAAAAAAACCGCAAGCCTGAGCCTGCGGTGAAAGAACATTTTAGAAAGTTTCCTTTCTATTTATTTAACTGTAATCAAGCCTTCTGGCTCTACTGTGAATTCTGGCTTATCTGCCAGTGTTCCATCTGGTTTAATGTAGTACCAGCCTTTTTTATCAGCTGATTGGATAAAGGAATTTGATACCATGGCGCCTTCTTTAGCGTCTAGGTAGTACCATGTGTCCTTGTATTTGACCCAACCTGTCTTCATGGCACCCTCTACGTCGAAATAATACCACTTATCAGCGATTTTCTTCCAGCCTGTCGCCATTTCGCCAGATTGGTCAAACCAGTACCAGTTGCCGTCTGTGTGCTGCTTCCAGCGGTCTGCAAGCATGTAGCCTGAACCGTCGAAGTAATACCAGGTTCCGTTGACCTTCTCAAACTTGTCTTTTGGATAAGAGCCATCTGAGTGTACGTACCAGTAGCCTGTATCGTTTTTCTTCCAGCCTGCTTCAATTGTCAAGCCGTTTTCAATATCCTGCTTGAACTGTTCACGGCTGATGCCCCATTTCGCAAGATAAGGATACGGGTCAACGTGGTCTGAGTTGTTGTTAGGCTGGTTATTGGTACAGTATTCATGCGTCTTGATACCTGCCAAGTCGTCTGTGTCAAGAGTCTTCGGCAAGCCTGCTTCATCTGCTAGATTGCGTAAGAGTTCGATATACAGACGGTAGTCTGTCATGAACTCTTCCTTAGTTGAATGGCTTTCAATCAATTCAACTGCTGCATAGGTCTCAGCATTCCAACCGCCACCAACATCCCACGAGCCGTTATTTACAGAACCTACCTGCATGACACGTCCGTTTCCGACCACATGAGAAAAGAACCCAAGTTCAGGGTCCTTTCTATAGTGGTAGTCCGCCTCATTCTGAGCTGTTGAGTTGCGGTTGCCTGTTGAGTGAGCATGTACTTGTCTATAAGGTTGCACTCCGACTTGTGGCAAGCCTGTACGTAGTCTGCTTGTATCGATATCCATCCTTACTCCCTCCAAGCGTCATTCATCTGCTTCACGGCTGACTCTACAAAGGTATCCAAGTCCTTGTCCGTCATGCTGATATTATATTTGGTCAACTCAGTACGGATTTTAGTACGAGCCTGTGCCAGTTTTTCATCTCCCTTGTAGCCTGTTTCAGTGGCGACCTGCTCAACTGCATTGACTGCATTTTTAGCTAGGATTTCAGCGATAATAACCGCTTTCTCTCCTCCTTTACGCAAAAGGTAGTCTTTCACTGCCTTTACAATACCGCCTACTGCTACTGCTAAAAAGCCTGTCGCAAAGGCAATGATAAATTCATTAAATTGTGTCATATGTTTTTCCTTTCTATTCAACAAAAAATATAATATTCATAAACTTGAAATCGCTACTACTAGCTCCGTTTTCAGAGAAATATCTCTTAATATCTTCGTTGATATTATTGATGTACATTGAACTTCCTGATAATTGTGGCGTTTGGGAATTTGAAGGTATTCTTAGAACCTCTTTAGCGCCGTCGATATGGATTTTTTTAATAACCTTACCATTAAATTTTGAAGAATGATCATTAACACGAAACGCAATGAATCTACCATATAATTTCGTTTCAATACCAACGATCGTGATTTTTTGTAGCGGATCCAATTTCCACACCAACCTATCGCCAATATAGCGCTTGACAATCTCTCTACTTCCTAACATGATTCTTACTCTATCTCTCATAGCTTCACCTACTTAAAAATATCGTAAATCGTGTGAGGGTCTTTGGTAGTAATAGCATCGTACTGCTCTTGCGTACCTGCCCAATAGTTGAGTGCCTGCGAACCGTTCTGATTGACAATGTTCTGACCAGGCGCCCCCGTTGCGCCTCGTTCGCCATCGTTAACATTATCTAAATGGGTAAAAGCAGAGGCTCTCAATCCTCTATAATTCACTTCAATGCGGACTTCGAACCAGCCACCAGAGCGCTGAGTAGCATTCCACTGACCAAATTTACCATTTGCATCAGGCGTTTGATTTCTCAAAACACCCCAGCTATTATTCCCAAAACCACGGTAGTAATAATCAAGAGTATAGCCACTCGTGACTGCTTCGCCATCGTAGAATACATCCGCAAACAGATTCAATTGGCTAGTAGAGCCATTCTTATAAGAACCCTCAATACGAACGCTGGCATTCAAACTATGCCCATTTTCCCCTTTTAAGCTTTCTCTCTGACTGGAGGTCAGATTGTCAAATGACGGGCGATTTTCCAAGGCGGAAATCCTAGCCTTGATGGGGATATCATTGTACAACTCCCATTTTTGGGCATAAGTAGACAAGTCTTGGTGGGAGGTCAAGTAGCCTTTCTCTTCCAGCTCCGCTTTTGTAACGAGGATTTCTGGATTGACTCTCGGTCTACTCTCAAGGGAGTCCAGCCTTCCCTGAACCTCCCTATCCTTTAGCTCTGAGTCTTCTTTGATAGCCTTGACATCCCTACCAATAGCTGTTGCTAGATTTTCAAGGTTACTCATAGCACTCACGCTTTCGCTGCGTTATAGGTTGCGACCAAGTCAACATTGGCAATCTGGTCTACACGTCCGCTGACTTCAGTTACTTTGCCAAGAAGTGCGCTATTTTCATCTTGTCCCATACTTGTGATTTTTTCCGCGATTTCTTTCAGCGTATCCAGATTCTCAGGCGCTCCTTCACCCAAGATTTCAGCCTTAACCTCGGATTTAGCTTGAGAGATAGCTTGGTTCATGGCAGACGTGCTGACTTTCGTTTTCAGCTCTTCGTTTACCTTTTTGTTATCTTCCCCCACTGCCTGTGCGAATGCTGTTAATTTTGTAGTATCCATTTTGTGTTACACCTTTCCTAAATTGTAATAAAAGAGCAGGTCTGGCAATTCCTGACCTGCTGGGCTCTCGCCTACAGTTCTACCTGCAAGCTGTTTTTCGACTTCTTTTGCAATATCCAGCTCTTTTAAAGCATGGACTTCTTCTGTGACCAATTCCTTATCTGAGGCGACTATCTTGATATGGACAGATTTATCACTGGGGAAAACATAGCCTCCAGCCGTGATTTCCAAGCGATAACTCCCAATGGGCAAGATAGCGTCCAGATGAAAACTCACACCTTGACTGGTAACAGCTACCTGCTTCTTCCACTGGTAGCTCTCCTTGGTCAGACTGATCAGCGCCTCCTCCCCTTCCAGAGAGGAAATCACTTGGTAGTCTTCGTCTAAGAGGGCAAAACCAAAGGTGGAAGCCAAGTCCCCTTGCTTAATCAGGTGACCACCGTCAATCTGTGCGAGATTGGTCATATTGAGATTACAGACCATTCTGCACCTCTTTCTTTACTGTTTACTTTGTATCAAGGTTTTCAGTTCTCTCACATCTTCGCCTAGCGATTTGACCTGTTCAGCCAGCACCAGAATAGCCTTATTTTGTTCGTCATGGTTATCCAGTCTTTTGTTAGCCGACATTCGAAATTCGCGTAAGTTCTCAATGTCTTTTTCTATGGCTGTCATGCGATTTTCCTGTTTGGTTGCCCTGTCCTTCATGGAAAAGTACAAGACAACCACAGGAATCAGAGAAAAGAGAAACCGAATCAATAAGTGCTCAATCTCTGTCATAAAAACCTCGCTAGTTTGCTAGATGGCTCAAACCACGTCGCTTCAATTCCTTGCGCACACGGTCTTTCCAGCGTTTATGTACCCATGAAAAGTCAACTGCTCCACGTTCCAGTAGGTTGATGTACATGTCGATTTTTGCTTGGTCTAGTGTAATCTTACTCATCGTTGCTACCTCCATTGTCTTCACTAGGGCTCTCTTGGTTTGTCGTTTCAGAAATGTCATCTTCTTTCTCGCTTTCTTTCTTCTCTTCTGCTACTGGGGTTGGTTGTGTAGACGCTTCTACTACCGGTTGTTCAGTAGTTGGTTGAACTGGTGCTGGTTCTGTTTCATCAGCTTGGTTTTCTGTGTCCGTAACCTGAGGGGCGTTCTCTCCTGCCTCCTCTTTCTCCCCCTGGTCAGGCTCTCCTTGAGCTTCCAGCTCTTCCAATCGCGCTAAGATATCCTCAATATCCTGAGCGTTCTGGAGATTGACCTTCTGCATGCCATCCATGAGTTGGTTGGCTTTCTCCAGCGCTTCCGTCGTTTTAGCCAATTGTTCTTGGTTTTTGACAATGGCGCTAGTCGGGTCAAGTTCGGTGCGAACCAATTCCAAAACCGCTTGGATAAGGGCATCCTCGCTATCCTGTGTATGGTCACCTAGTAATTCGCACTGCTCATAAGAATAGCGCCCCTTGTTTTCCATCTTGATGGCGACAACTGTTATATTTTCCCCACCTTTCAAGTAGGGCTTGATTGCAAGTTCATAGCTCATTTGTTAGTTCCTTTCATTTTTGCTTGCGTTTCGTCAAATAGTTCTTTGAGGGCTGGTTCATATTCCAGAACTGCCTTAAAGGCCTGCAATTCAGCTAAAGCCAGCGTATAGTGCGCTTCTAAATGCGCACTATACAATTCACCTTCTCTCAAACGGTTAGCGAGCGACTCAGCTACTAGCTTGTCGATTGTGTGATTATCCATGTGTGTTCTCCATTTCTTTGATTTTCTGGTCTAGTTCTTGGACAGCCTTCAGCAAGTAGGGGACGAATGCGGTATAGTCGATGTGTAGATAGCCATCTGGATTCTCAGGGTCTCGTGAGATAACTTCTGGAACGATAGTCTCAGCCTCTTGAGCAATCAAACCAATTTCTTCGTGTTTCTTACTTTCGATAAAATCAAAAGCGACCAAGTTTAGTCTGTTGATTTTATCCAAGGCTTTCACAGCTGTTTCTGTGATGTTTTCTTTCAAGCGTCTATCTGAAGATTTATCTATCCAGTGTTTTACCGTTCCCTCGCCTACCTGGTTCCACCACACGACCTTATTTTGATGTCCCTCTCTCGGACTCCAACCATTTCCCAAAATTTCTTGTTCGTACATATGAATCCCATTGACAAAAATAGGCGATTTTTGAAATTCTGTCCGTCCATAAAACCTAGCGTTGGATGACTCTGAAAAGTCAACCTTAGCGCTAAAATCCGCATTATTCTTACACTTCATTTCCCCTGCGGTTGTCACGTACCAGGCATTAGGTCCTGCGTAATTCCAATTACTCCCCCAATTCGCCCAGAAGGCTGTTCTGGTCTCGCCAAAACCACCACCATTTCCCATTCCTACCGCAAACGTATTTGTGCCAGATATCCACTTGCCACTCCCGTTTGGGAAACTCCCGATGGTAAACCCTCCAATTTCACCCTGATAGGCTTGTAAGAAGGTTGAACTAGACACGACTGATTCAATCTTGGTTGTGAAGATTTGTTTGGATGTCAGCTTGTCAATCAAGGCATCTCTAGCGGTCAGGTTCCGAATCAAGGCATCATCTACGCTGATTTTATCGCCCGTAATGGCACCAGCTTGGATATTTTCAGCAGTCACAGACCCAGCTGCTAACTTCCCAGCAGTCACCGCACCATCAACAATCATGTCAGATTTCACTCTGACTTTTGGGGCGATGATGTCAACGCCTCTCGGACTTGCGGAAATGGTAGAAGCTAACTGCTCACCAGTCAGAGTGGTAGAGCCGATGGTCACACCTTCAGGCGTCACTCGTACCCTCGCACTATTAGCAGCATCTCGCACCTCCTGCCTGATTTCTTTGGCCGTCTGAGCGATGGCACTCTTTACATTTGTATCAAAGAACTGGGTCAGCGCCCCTTGATTATTCTGCTGGATTTTGCCCCAGAGAGTACTGTTTGGGTCTCTCAATTCCAGTTCAATAGAACGCATATCCTTGAAGAGACCTGACAAGGTACGTTGCGTTATAGTAGGCTCCACGAAACTCGTCGGGAAATCCCCCTGCTCCAGCTGGATATCCGTCAGCACCGTGTCACCCACACAGCCCATATGATGAAGCTTTAATAGTTCATCTCGTGTCCGTGGCTGAAAGACCTTGTAATATCGTCCGTTGTGCTCAAGAGCAGGCGAACGAACGTTTTGAATGGTAATATCCATGTGTTACCTCCATGTAGAATAGAAGCTCATATAAGTTTCTCCGTTTGATGAGTTAAATAAACTTTTTGCTTTCTCAAAATCTTCGGTAGTTCTAAAACGGGCTTTAATGTGGTTGTTACTATAGCCTCGTTCTAGTGTTACTGGAATAACATTTGATTCAGTTTTACCGATAAATCGAACATCGTCAATCGAATTGTTCTGGAAGCCAAATGCATAATCGTATATATGCATTACATTCTCTCCGTAACTTGGAGAGGCGATAACTCTTTTGCCAAAAAGTTCTAAAACTCGTATTCTTTTTTCCCAAACCAACCGTGTTCCTACATAACGCTGAACAACTTCCTTGCCACCCACGTAAATTCCTTCTCTAGCCATACTACCTCCTACGAACTACTATAGATGTCATAGATAGTATTGCTATCCTTGTTAGGAATCGCGTCATATTGAGCCCTTGTACCAGACCAATACTTCATCGGTTGACCGCCGTTCTGGTTGATGATATTTTGGCCGGGCGCTCCTGCAGGGCCTACATTTCCTTGGGGTCCTCGTTGACCTTCTGGGCCTCTCGGTCCTACTGCGCCTGTTGGACCCGCTGGTCCTGTTGGTCCTGCCGGACCTCTCGCACCCTGTGGACCTTGTGCGCCTTTCAGCCCCTCTCTCTGTTGACTCGTCAGGTTCTCGAACCGCATAACTCCGTCTGCGCCTCGTGGTCCTGTTTCCCCACGTTCGCCACGGTCTCCTTTTGGTCCCGTCAGATATTGAAGAGCTGAAAATCGGTCACGGCCATTTCCGACCTTGACCTTTCCTGTATCGCTCTCGATACCTAACTCTCCATCAAGTAAGACCAGAGTGCTACTTGCCCAGTCACTCGCTGACATACGCTTATGTTGAACCCTTACCGGGATTGTTTCTGTCATGTTCTTCCTCCGTCAAAAATAAAAGTTGGACTCTCGCTCCAACTTCCCTCATATCTAGCATTTTGCCCGTCCGCAACCGTCCTGTAGACTGGCGCTAGTTCAATCCGTCTTGTCTGATTGTCAATCGTCACAGACTGCTCTACATTCTGATACCAGTCCCCTGAGAAGGTCAGACGATAGGCACCGTAGTAGACCGCCAAGACCTGCTCCTCTTTCTGGGTTAGGTCTTTATCAATTGCTGGCATGACTGTATTAGCAGGCGCTAAATGGACGTGTCCACCGTAAAACGGTGTCTTATTGACTACCACAGTCAAATCTGTCTTACCGTAAGGCGTGCAGGTTGCTGACCAGCTGATGACGTATTTTTTGCCAATTTCAAAACCCTCTCCGTTGTGTCCGACTTCCACGAAATCCGTTCCGTAACTGATTTTTTTAGCCGTGCCACCGTTCAAGCGGTTCTTATTGTACTGAGTATTTCCGTCACCACCAATCAGGCTTGCGTTGACCCTTGCAGTCTCACTGACCTGTTCCAGTTTCTTACTCAGTTCAGCGATTGAGTCAGCGCCACTCATCAGTTCCTCACGGATGCGCTTCACGAACTCAGGACGCTCTTTCTCCATTTCTTCGTGAATTTTAGCGCCCATTTCTTCAGCATTTGCTTTGTATTTTTCGATTGCATCATCAATCACTTTTTTACGCTTTTCAAACTCTGCTTCAAAGGCTGCGTCTGCTGCTTCTATCTGCGCTTGGATTTTCGCTTCAATGCCATCTTGTTGCTTAATCTGCTTGGTAATCGTACCCTCGTAAGAATACTGAGTATCGTTTCCAGCCTTACTATCTGCACTTATACGACCTCTCAGACCACCTTTAAAAGTGAAGCTCTGACTTAAGACAGGAACTTTAAAGGTTTCTCTCTTGTTAGTCTGAATGGTTACCGACTGCCCAACCTCAAGCAGTAAATGCCCTTGGTAGTTGAGATTATAAGGGTAGTAAGTTAGGTTTTTCAGTTTGTAATATAAGTCATTTAAAGCGCTCTGGGTCATGAAAACATTGTCCAGTTCCAAAGATCGACCTGTCTTCATACCGACCGTCAGAGACTTCTTGTCCGTCTTACAAGTGATACCAGCTATCTGATACTCAATCTCACTCTTGGTCAAGCCATGCAAGAAGTAACTATCTGCGTTGATCGTGATGTTGGACTCAGTTAAATCACGGATTTCCATCTTGCCTTCTCGGTTGAAAAAGCAAGACATCCCAATCATCTGAGTCATAGCGCTCAACATATCCCTAAATGAAAGTTTCTTGCCTTCAGGAACTTGCTCAATATGATAACGCATAGCACTGATTCCGAAATAATCATTCGCTAACTCAATGCCTGTTTTCAGGCAGATTTCCTGAATAACCTCTCGTACCTCAGCTGGGAAACGCAAATCCGTCACATACTCACGATTGAGCTTAAACATACCGTCCATGAGCTCCAGCGTGGTTGTGTTTCGGTTTCGGTCAATCTCAATATCATTAATGAAGTATTCCCCCATCTTAACCCACTGGTAGGTATTCCCAACCAGTAGACCAATCTCAGGGTGTAGGATATCCAGCTTATTGAATGTGGTTATGATGCTAGTAAAGGTAATCTTACCGCTACCAGCACACGTTCCACCGGGCTTATAAGTATCGCCTTTTATATAGCCATACTCAAAACTAGCCTCTTTGACATCTCGTGAAGCATAATCACCAACACGGATAGCCAGCGTCCTTTCCTTGGCAAACATGGCTCTGTCAAATTGTCGTCTGGTTAAAGCGTCCATTTTCTTACCTCTCTATCAGATTAAATTTAGCGCCAGACCAAGGTTTGAACTTCTCAGTAAAGGTATAGCTTGGAGCTGTCCTATCACCGACATAGAAAGTCCCAGTCGTCTGACCTTTAACAGGGTCAGGATATGAGACCTCAAAAAAGACTGCTGAAACAGCATTTAAAAGCTGACTCATTTCTTCCTGAGTCAGCATGCCCCATTCACAGTCTAGTTTTCGCTTAGTCGTGATACGGTCACGCACCATGTCGCCATTGGCATTACGCCCTGTTTCTCCATCGATATCTTGAATTCCGACCTGAAAAGATTTGGGAGGCTTCACAGCCACCCCATTGATTGTCAATTGTGCCATTTAACCTCCTAAATCTTGAGCAAGGTTTGACCTGCTCGTTCATGTTCCTTGTTAATTTCTTGGATGGCTACCCGTCCGAACTCATGGCCTGCGATTTGGATAACGATGTCGCCGTCACCAGAAAATCCACCTTGTGGACTTACACCAGCCATGGCATTTACTACCGCACTGCTGACAACTCGCCCAAGTGTTTGGATAAATCCTGTATTTTCAAGTGGTACGACCGCTTCTTTACCTGCTTCACCAATCATGGCAATAGTTGGACTATCGACGATACCACCACGGGCAAGACGAGGGAGGCTAACTGTGCTTACACTTCCAATCCATCCCAGACCAGGTAAGTTTCTGACAACATCTAAAACACCATTAATCATGCCGATAAATCCATTAACCACATTCTCAATGGTGCCAAGAACCGCATTAACAGCACTCTTAAACGCTCCACCTACTGCCTCACCGACCATCTGGCCAGCGTTTACGAAGATACCTTTTACAGTTTCCCAAACTCCACTGAAGAAATCTCCGATAGAACTGAAAGCATCTTTTACAGCGTTGTAAGCATTAGTGAACATCTCACCAAACCAGTTTGAAACGCTGGAAAGCGCACTTGTAACATCGTTCCATCTTTCGCCAAACCATGAACCTAGTTTGCTGAAGATGTTTGTTAGACCAGTCCATGCTTTTTGGAACATGTCAGTAAACCATGCCCCGATATTAGCCAAAGCACTCGTCACATCCGCCCAACGTTGTCCAAACCATGAGCCAATCGGTGTGAAGATGTTTACAATAGCATCCCATGCTTGCTGGAACTTCTCGCCAAACCATTGACCTATCGGCTCAAAGATTTCTTGTAGTTTCGTCCATAGACCGCTGAAAAATTCGCCAATCGCTTGACAAATACCACTGATAAAATCACATAGTCCTTGCCATGCAGTTTTAGCAAACTCAACAACAGTGTCCCAGTTTTGGTAGAGCAAGACACCGATACCAATTAAGGCTGCGATTGCTGCAATAACTAAAGTTATCGGACTAGTCAAGACTGCAATAGCTCCATTGAGCGCCCATGTTGCGGCTGCTGCAACTCCTGCTGCAACTGATTGAGCGATTTCTGCGGCTGCTGCAAGTCCCATTTGTGCCGCATGAACACCCCACGCTAGTGCTGATTTCCCAAGTTCTAGAGCAGTTTTTCCTAACTCTACAATCAATTTACCTGAATTGACCACAAAGTCTTTTGCATATAAGGTGTTCAAATACACGCTTTCTGCAAAGTCCTTGATTTTGTCAACTGTCAAGCCTTTTACAGCACCAACTAAATCAGTGAAAGCTCCGCTTAATTTACCAATTCCTGCTGCAAGACCACCAGCCTGCTCAGCCCAAGACATGAATTTAATTCCTTCCCAAGCTGTCGATACCAGACCGATTGCGGTGGCCATGGCTGAAACTATCTCTCGGTTATCCTTACACCAATCGGAAAAAGCAACGAAAGCATCGCTAACGACTTTTACTGTATCAGCTAGAATTTTTAAAGCCTCTAAAATAGCTCCGCCTAGCACATCGGCAACTTCACCAATGTTGATACCGAATGTATCAGCTAAAAACTCAGCAAAAGATTGCATATTATCTTCCCAGACTTGTTTGAGAACATCAACCAGTCCTCCAAAAGCTTGGCTTAAAGAATCAATTGCTGGACCGATATGATTGTTATAGACATCTTCAAATCCATCTGAGAATCTTTGTAAAGCTGGAGTAACATTGTTGTCAAAACTGTCTAGAAAGACTGATACAATTTGAGAAATACCGCTAGAAATAGTTGTTATAAATGGGCTAACATGCTCATCATACACACGACTAAATGCATCTCCGAAACGGTTCACTGCTTTCTCTATTGTTTCGAATACTGGAGCAATTGCATCTAAAGCTCCCTGTAAAGAACTTGATAATTTCGGAGCGTTATCTGTCACAATGCGTTCTAAGCCCTTGAATAAATCACCGCCAAGCTTGCTTCCAATCTCAACAGCTTTTGAACTCAAACTCAAAAATGTTGACACAATAGCGCTACCGATACGAACCGCACCAGTTGAGGTAATGACATCGTAGAAAGCACTAGAAAAGGCCTGAGCGATGTTTCCTACTGCCTCTGCAATGTTACCAATATTATCAAACAAAGCAACTAGCGCCCTGATAATGCGTTCCTTTTGCCTTCCAAGACCATTTGCAATACTTTCGGCAAGGAAAACACCGATACCCAAACCGATAGTAGCTATTGAGCCTGTCACTTGCCCTAAAGCATAAGCAATTTTCTCAGCCATTCGGTTAAAGGCATTCACAACCCTTGGGTCAGTGGCGATTTCTCCTAGTATCTTAGCTATTTGGTCTAAGGCGGTCTTAATGCGTTCAATACCTTCTGGTCTAAAGGCTGCATCAAAACCTTTTTTGAAGAGGTCAAACAACCCTTTCAGCTTATCCCCAAGGCCATCGAAAATGCTCTTGAATTGGTTGTCCATGTCGGTCAACTCGACTTCTGGCAAGATGTCTTTGAAAGGTCCACCACCGCCTCCCTTTCCTTTACCACCTTTGCCTCCGCCACCGCCTCCAGAACCGCCTGCATCGTCGTCTTTTGGTTTTTGCAAGATGTTAATCTCATCAAATCCCAAAAGACCTAGCAACTCTTTAGCGGCCTTCTTAGCGTTTTTGGCCGAGTCTCCAAGATTATCAGCAAGGTCTCCTGCTCCGCCTGCAGCGTCTTTCATGGCGTTACCCATGTCTCCAACTGCTCCACCAACACCATCTTTAACTGTCGCTTTCTTGTTGAACATCAAAGCGATAAACTCAGCGAGTTTAGCAGTAACATTCTTTAAGACCATGGCAAAAGAGTTCAAGACAGGCATAATGGCATTGATAATCGGCAACATAGAGTTACCAAGGTTCAATGCAGCGTCCTTCATCAGAGACTTAAATAGACTAATACGTCCATTTACAGAATTGGACAAGGTATTCCCATACTTGGCTGTAGCCTGTTCCAGAATAGCCATAAGGCGGATTTGTTGCTGGGTTTGGTAGTCCAACTGTTGCCAGCTCTGTCCGTTTGCGAACTTCTTAAAGGCTTCAGTGGACTCAATCATAGCAACTTCAACGTTGATTCCTAGGTCCTCAATTGCTTCGGTGTTACCTAGTAAACCAGAGCGAATCCGCTCCATAACGTCTGTAATGCTACGCCCTGAACCTTCAGCAACAACTGCCGATGTCTGCAGCATCTTAGCAGTATAGGCGCTTAGCTTGTTGGTATCTTTTATAAATCCAGAAAATAAGTTTGAGTAGACTGCACCGTAGTTGGTAGCCTCACCCACCCCCATATTCATAGCGTTAGCGTTATCGTTAGCCCATTTTAAGAAAGATTGCGAACTCTCGCCCATCTGTCGCTTGATTTGGTTCATAGACGCTGATACTTCAAGAGCCGTCTGCGCTGAATACATCCCAACATCAAGCAATTTCTTACCAAGGATTGCAAAACCAGCGAACTTGGCTAGTTTACCAAACGCACTACCGATAGAGTTCGACTGTTCACGAACTTTGGCAGTGGCATTCTTCACTTGGTCAGATGTTCCTTTGACCTGATTCTCGACTTCTTTCATCTTCTTCCTGAAAGGCGCTATCTCAGCGTCAATCATGACTTTCAATTCGTCAAGAGTTGCCATTCATTTCCTCCTTCCTTTTGAGATTATGTCTTTCTGCAAATTCACGCATTCGTTCCTTATGTAGCAAAAGCGCTTGTCTCTGCCGTTCCTGTTCTATCGCTTGTTGCTCTTCTACAAATAACTCAGGCGCATATTCCCAGAACTCAAAGACCTTGGCATCTTTGGATAACAATAAGGAAACGTGGTTAGATATCATCTGCGAAAGTCTGTATGAGTCAATAATCTTCTCTTTACGCTCTCGGATTTTGACACGGTTGTAGCTTTCTATCATTTCTCTGATTTCAAGCACCGTCAAATCCCAAAAATCAAGAGGCTTACCCCCGATGTCCAAAAACATAGGGTAAAGCCTCTCAATAATCTGCGTTACCGTTAAGATTACTCGACTACTGTCATTTTCTTCTTGGAAGTTTTCTTGTCCTTGCTTCCTCGTGGAGTAAAACCCGATACTTCAAAGAGTGGCATTAAAACCTCTGACATGAAGGTTGTTTGGTCTCCACCGTTGTCCACGTATTCATCGCATAGATCGTAGACATCCTCAAAGGAATACCCATGTTCATACTGCTGCAAGGCTCCATGAACTAACAACAACATAACTTTCAAAGGCGGTAAAGTGAATTCTTCACCAGCTTCAGGCATAAAAATCTTTAACAAGTTCATGCCGATTTTTTCTTCCACAGTTGCAGCTTGATGAGATGTCAAACGTAGCTTCAACTCTTTTTCATCAGTAACTTTCCAAGTTGTGTATTTTAACGCCATTTAATTAACCTCCAAGACCATCTGTAAATTCCAACTCTGACTGTAACGCAATTTTAAGGGTAAACTCGATAACGGCATTGACACCGCCACCGCCAAGCTTAACAGATACTTGACCTTCAAAATGAACTTTCGTGTTATCTGGATAAGTCTGTTCAAAGAAGAGTTTTTCCTTATTGTCTGCCGCTTTACGCAATACACGATAAGGTGCAGTTTCTCCGTCGTTCTTGTAAGAGAATTTGTATTCCAATTCCCCTGCGTCTCCAATACCGAACTCATACTTCTTAACTTTATCTTCAAGAGTAGTATTCTCTACTTTTTCAGGTTCGATACCAAATTCTGGTACTTCTTTCAATCCAACAAGCTTAGTATAGCCACCTTTTGTTTTGCTATAAGAAAGCGTAATTCCATTTGCTAACATGTTTAATTCTCCATTCTAAATTGAAAAACAAGCTCTGAGTGTAAGTCAACGACACCTTCAAAACGCATGACCTTATGTCTCAAATGAGACGGGTCTGGTACGTCTTGGCAGTCGGTTCTTCGCAAACCTAAAGATTCAAAAATCTGATTGATTTTAACAGCTAACTCACTAGTGCTAGTATCATCAAAGATATCCACCTTGTAGCGGATAGATGATTTTTGTTCCTGGTCGTCAAACCACTCTCCGGGCTTGTTTTGTTCTTCCAAAAAAATAACGACTGGAAAAGTCTCCCAATCGCTAGGATAAGTATCAGTCACATTATCTGCGACCTTTTGCAATTCTTTATAAATAACAGGCTTGATATTGATCATTTTATTTGTTCTCTTATCTTTCTACGCACATAATTCGAAATATTCTTAGACACACGCTCTTGATTGTCTCTCAAAGCTGGATAAAGATAAGGCTGTGCAGGTTGACCATACATCTTGTAGAACTCCCCAATCTTTTGAAAGTGGTAAGGCCCTACATTGATTTGGTCTTCATGCACATACCAAGGATTAGACTTGTAAGTCACGCTGACTTCTGGAGAGATACCAGAATGGCTAGCCTGCCCTTTTGGTCCTGTTCCGAATTCAACGTAAGGAGCATATTTTAGATTAGTGTAAACTTCACCTATAGCCCTATCTCCGTCCATTTTTGCTCTAGTTTTGATACTAATTATAAGCTTTCCATTGTTGCCTGGTGCAAGTCTTTTAGCATCAGCTTGGACAACCTTTATAGCAGCATTGTGTACCGCACGTAAGACGATACCCTCGCCAGTTTTTTTGCTAGCCAATCGTCTACATTTAGCTATAAGCCTATCTGCCCCTAGTAGCTCTGACACGCTCTAACTCCAAAACTTGATGATGTGTGTAGACCTTTTTAGAAATAACCCTGTGAGTAACTTCCGTCGGGCTATCGATACACACACCATCCTTTACTTTGATAGTAGCTGACTTGTTGGCATTTGCGTTCAAAATGTCATTGACACGCTCGCCATACAATTCAGATTGTAGTTTGCTACTAGCTGGCCACAATTCAAGGCGGACTGTCTCAGCTTCCTTGGCATACCCTTCTTTTGCGACTCCCTCCTCTGTGACAGTCTTTTCAAACCGCCGCATTGGATAAGGTTTCAGTCTACTCTGCTTCAAAAACATGGCCTGCCACCCTTGCTAGTCTATGCATGCGTATACGCTGTAAAAGACCCGTAGACAGGCCGTTTTCTCCGTAGACTACTGCTATACCACCTTCGGTTCTAGAGCGCTCTCCCTCCGCTCCTGAGCGGTTGTGGAGCTCGATAGCAACCTCAGGTATTAAGAGACTTAAAGCAGGTGTCAAAGATGTGCGATTAGTCTCTGACAAGATAAGATTTGTAGCCCTCGTTTGGAGCAACATGAGAAGCTGAGTATCTTCTTCGCCTGTTAATTTCTTCAGCAACTCTATAGACATATCAATCCTCTTCTAAGAACTCAGGTTCAGGAAAGATTTCCTCAAGAACATCTGAGATAGTGACACCATTGCTAGCAAAATTGTCAGCCAGCTCGGCATATCGTTCCTCAGTAATCTCAAGCTCCTCCCCTACCAGTCGTTTCACATTTGATTCCCAATCATAGAAATCTTGTTTGACTTTAAATTTCACTTTTTAAATCCTCCAACACCTCTACAATTTCGGCTTTTGATAACTTATAGGCACCAGTTATGCCAGCTTCCTTAGCTAGATTCTTCAACTCTTCTAAAGTCTTATTCTCTAAATCAGAATACTGGTTAGCCTGCTCCTCTTGGATATAATGACGTCGTAGCAATAAGCTCATATCGCCACCTCTTACTCACCGAATTTTACAACTCGTGTAGGGTCGTATAGGTAAACGCCGTAGTGTTCATCACCAGTGATAACTGTTGTCTTTTTAAGGATGTCACGGTCTGTTTCAATAGCCACATCACGTTTTAGCATAATAACAAATGCACCGTATTTATTGGCGTCATCTGTCTGAGTTTGGCTAGGAGACACCTTGACGATAAAGCCTTTACCTTTTTCAACTTTCTTAGTACGCACAATTTGAACACCTCGTGTTTCTCCAAATGTACCAGAAACAACTGTATTCGCTCCTACTTCTGTGCCTGAAATCCATTCTTTCACAGTGTTAGCACGCAAATCAATGGCATCTGCTGGATTGATAAGAGCTACATATTTTGCATCTTCTTCATCGTCAAAAATAGCAAGTGCTTTATCAAGAGCTGCTCCTGTTGTAGGAGCTTCTGCAACGTGCTGTGTTGCAGTCTTAGCTACTGCGACCAAATCATCATCAATCTTGTTAGCAATAGCCAAACCAAGCTGGTAAGTCGCTTGACCTAGTGGGTCACCAAGACCTGACAAAAGAGCTTCATCGGTAATTTCATAACCTTTAGCAGCCTTTTTGATGGTCATAGTAGTCTTTTTAGTAGTCAATTGGTCTGGAGAAATAGCTTTACCTTCTCCAACCTCAGCCGCATCTCCTGCGTACTCCCATGCTGGAACTGTTAGGGCATTCCCTGGTTGGCCTTGGAGTGCTGTTTCCACATAAGCAAGTGGAGTGAATTTAATCAATTTAGGTAGTTTAGCGGAAACCATGTCCGCCATCACTTCTGGGTTAACCATAGTGGCTAATTTAGTTTGTCCTGCTGTCATTTATTTTAACCTTTCAATTTCTTATAGAGTTCTGGGTTCTTTTGATAGAGTTCATTTCGACTCTGATAACCCATACGAGCGAATTCTTCTTTTGTGATACCGTCGCTGTCAACTGGCGCTTGCTTCATTGGAGCTCCGCCTTTTAGCTTTTCTTGTACGCCTTTCTGCACGGCTTGTTCCCATGATTTCTGCAATACAGCGACAGATTCAGATACCGTCTCTGCGCTTGTCAAATCAACTACATTTACTAACTCAACAGGTAAGTCACGTTCACTTAACATTGCTTTAGCTTCTGCGGTCAATTCCTTACGAGCAATAGCCTTTTCACGGTCAGCTAGTTCTTGCTCACGCTGGTCTAACTGATATTTCTGTTTCTCGTCAGCGTTCATCTTAGCAAGCTTCTTAGCTTCGTTTTCCTTGGCTTCTTGCTCTGATTTCCACTTGGCAAACTTCTTATCGATGATAGCATCGACGTCTGCGTCCGTGTACTTCTTCTCGTCTTGCGGTTGTTGTGCAGGTTCTGCAGGTACCTTTTGTTCTTCAACCGTTTCGACTGTTTGTGTTTCTTCGTTCATTGCGAACCTCCTATTTTTAAAGTCGTCCCCGACTGTAATTTCCATAGCTTTTAGAGTCTTCAATGCTTGGACAATATAAAAACCGCCTCGATTTCGATGCGGTTAGATTTTATAGTTTAATTTCTTCAATTTTTGCACGCTGTTCTAGAGTTGAAAGGTAATCCCACATAACCGAACGTTGCCTCTTTAACAAATCGATAGGACATCTAGGTTCAAACTCAAGTTGCCCTTTTTCGTATCGACCAATCATCATGTCTAACTTCTGGAATCGTTCTTTCAATTCGTAGTATTCTTTTTTAAAGCGTTCTTTCCAATCTTCCATTTTTAGTTCCTTTCTTTTATGTTTCTATAAGGATAACATCTCCGATTATGACGGAAACTCTTTTGACTTCTAACTCACAATCAAGAAAGCAACAAGGATAGTCGCCCTCCAATTGTTTGCCGTGATGTTCAACAGTTACATAAGACTCTTTTTCTATCACTTTACAAAGTTCTTTAACTTTCATTTTCAATCCTTTCCGAGCACGAAAAAAGCGCTTAGATTTCTCTAGGTGCTTAAGTAATAAATTGCATTTTTATATTTTTTAACACGCTCGTAGTCTGTATTGGTAACAGATTTCAAACGTGATAAATCTGAGTTGTGTTTCAAATCTGCAAGTTTTACAACTCTTGCTAAATTATTTGATTTTACTTTCCCAAGATATTCTTGATAACTTTGACCTTTTTTCTTTGTCAAAATTTGTACCGCTGCAACAACTTCATTTGACAAACCAGACGCTAATAAATCGGCAGCAGTTATATCGCTATCCTCAATCACATCATGTAAAAGAGCGACAGCTTTTTCTTGTTCAGTGTTGACTTGACTGGCCACATAGAGAGGATACTGTATGTAATCAACACCCGCTTTATCTACCTGCCCTGCATGTGCTTTTTTAGCGATAACCAAGGCAATATCAATCATGCCGCTACCATCCTGTCAATATAAGTAAATGCATCATTTTCTGAAATTTCTTCAAAATCCGTAAAGTCATTAAAAAAGATTTTATTAAACCAATCTATGCTATTAACCCACTTTTTTTCAATGTCAAAAACTTGCATGACACCATCAATCAAACGAAGTACTTGAGCATTGTTCGTCGTTGTGCGGTAGTATTTAATATCTTTCATATCACTTCACCCTCTCTATATTTTTAGGAATCTCAAGCCCATTGCTTAAATCAAGCATTTCCTTAAATAATTTCATGCGTTCTAGATCAGATGTATTCGTATCACGATACTTCTCATAGAGTTCATGTAATGAACCATTTTTTAAGTCGAAACTTTCCTGAGTATGATACTGCATTTCAAAGTTGATACCATCTTTTTCAACGACTGTATTCACACCTTTGTATGGTCCATCTACTAACCAAGTGTTTTTTACTTTTACAATTTTATAACCTTCTGCGACAAGCTTCTGTTTCATCTTCAAATACTCTTCTGTAAAAGTATCGGAATCGAAAATAGTTGTGTACCTTAAGGCGTCATTAATCTTACTCACGGCTTTTGACAAACTTATATTTTCAACTAGGCTATCTGCAATAATTTTACGTGATAACGACTCAACTGTTTTCTTCCTAAATTCAAGACCTGCCAATTTGTTTTCTCCTGCGATACGTTGCATATCACTTGTAATTTTTGGCTCAACTCCTGAAATTTTGGACAATAGTTGTTCGCTATAAAATTTCGCATTGGCTTCTCTTGTATCTTGATTATACACCTTTTCCCCGTCTTTCGCAACATACTTGCTATACCACTCTTTATAAGTCATATCGGCAGGCACTAGCTCGGTCTTACCTGTCACTGGATTCCTTGCTCTGCGCTTCAACTTGCTGTAGTCTGCGTCCTCGTCGTATCCAACAGTAGTAGACCTACACCAAGGGTGCATAGGCGGACAATTGACGCCAGGGACAGCCTTATCCCTATCATAGACCTGATTGTCATGCTCTTGGCAAATGCGTGATGTACGCTTGTCTAAGACGGCCACAAAGATATACTTTTCTATGTCTGCTTCTTCATAGCTGAGTAGTTCCATTTGGTTATGAAAAAAGGCTGATTCCGTCCGAACCAAACGCCTTGCATCGTTCTGACCTACATTAAACCGCTCAGCAATCGCTTGTGCAGTTTCTCGTGTTCCTCGGCCTGTCATAAGGCTTATGAGGAGTTCATCTTTTAGGCTTGAAGTAAGCTTCCCTGTGTTCTTCCAGATGTCTGTTGAGTAGGTACTTCCGTCACCTACCCAACTAAAAGACTGTAGATGTTTAATCTCGCTCTCAGGAAGCCCAGAAAAGCCGTATGCTAGTCCTGTCTGCTGCTGCAGGTCAAAGGTAGCCTTGTAGTAACTATCCTTCATCAAGTCGCTATAAAAGGCATCTGAGCCCGTTTTCTCAGAGCGGTAGATAGACTCACGCATACGATCTAAATCGTTGTTCAAACGCTCTAGGCGCTTCATACGAAAAGAATAAGCCGGACTATCTAAGTCAGCCAGTAGCCTTTGAATGTTCGGGTCATTCGGTCTCGCTTCAAGCACCTTACGAAGTTCATTCAGGTCTTTCTTATCTTTCATGTTCTTCAAGACTTGTCTAGCATCTACCTGACTTAAACCATAATCACGTTGGAAATTATCAAAAATCTTATTGATTTCCTTATCCAAGTATGTCTTAGCTTCTTGATAGACCTTATCGAACTGGTCTGCCTGCTTTTCGGCCTTGTCCATCTGCTGGTAAATCAGATTGGCTTTCCTCTTCGCCCAGTACTCCTGATTCTTCATCCTCTACCTCATCTTCGGGTTTCGTGTTGTCTTGGTTGAACATTGGCATTCTTTCCATGTTCTTCTTTTTTTCTTCTTCCAAGGCTTCCAGCTCAGCGTCAGGGTCTTCCACAAACGGCAAGAGAGAAATAAGTTGTCTATTGGTCACTTTGCCTTCCAAGTTGTTCACAATCTGAGAGATTTCCAGTAAGTTCTTAGGTAAACCACGGCTAAACTGTGGAACAATTGAATGAGACTCTAGTGCAATCTGCTTCATACCTAAATAATGAGCAAAAATCGCAATCCGTTGACGTAATCCTCGCTTGTAGTTCGCCTCCTTGGTCTTGGTAATCATCTCAAGACCCATCAGCTTGAATTCCATGGCTACCCCTGACGTATTCCCTGCGAAGTTCTCATCAGTCAAGTTAGGCACATGGCTGAATGTGTAGATGTCTTCTTTCAGAGCTGTACGCAAGATTTCAGTAGCACTTTCGTCCAGCGTGTTCTTCAAGAACTCAGCTCTTGCACTATCGCCCGGTAATTCCAAAAGACCTTCTTCAGAAAGAATCTTCATCGCTACCTTGGCATCTTCTGGCGTGTCAGCTAACTGCGTACCATATAAGACAAGGATAGACTCTACTGCCTGCTCCTTATCATTGACACGGTTACCCATCAAGGAATTATAAGCGTCAATTAAGCTAATCTGTTGCTCGTAGTCGCCAATCGCGAAGTGATTATTGCGATACTCGATAATTGGGATTTGACCAAGGTTGTGAGGTTCTACTTGCTCGTTCTGAGTTGTTCCTGAATCTGTACTTCTCAGCACCATGTGATAATGCAGATTTTCTGTAAAGACCTCAGCCTGATACTTAGTCGTGTCTTTCGTATCATCTTTAACTTGATAGTAATAGACCGCAAACAAAGGCTTCCGCTCAATGCTATCATCATAGACCATGAAGGTATTCTCTGGATCAATACTAGTTGAGTCCAACTCAGTCAATCCCTCTTTAGCATAGATGTATTCATAAGCACGACCATAGATAGCCATGTTCAAAGCATTCTGCGCATCTACTTGGTCAATCTCAGCACCATCAAAAGCTGTAAGCAGCTCATCAATATCACCGTCAGCAGTGTTATTGTACTTGATAGGATTGCCCATAAAATAGCCCGTAGCCGTGTCTGCGATATCCTTGGCATGATTAGCTACCGTCCTGTAATTGGGTGCGTTCTCGTTGCGTCTCTTGTGATTTAAGATAGCATGTTCACCCAAGTAGTAGCTTTTAAGCTTCTTCAAACGTGAGCCTTCAGTGCTATGCTTCGTTATCAATTTATAAATCAGGTCTTTCTTCAAAGAACCCTCATCATATCCATCCCGTGGATAGGTTAAATATTGGTACATGTCTTTCCTCTCTATAGACCATAATCAGAACGTCTGCGGACAGTTGCTTTTGGTTGCGTATGTTGCGAGTAAATCGCATAACGCACTGCATCCAGAACGTCATCATTTTCTTTTACTGGCTCGCCTGTCTTTTCGTTCCAGATGTATTGATAGACCTCATCTTTGAACTTGCTGACCTTGTTTGATACAACAAAAAAGTGCCCAGCTTTCATCAGCTTGGCTACTTCTTCAATACCAGACAATACCGCTTTATTAGCGTTGAATGTTCTTAATTGCTCTCTTTGAAATCTTGCAACGTGTTCAGGTCGTGCGCTATCTGCCCAGAACGTAATATTCCCGTATCGTACCTTGATATTCTTAGCGAGGTCTACCCAAAAGTCTATCTCTTTGTACTGATGCGCATGTTCCTCTAACAGATAAACCGAACCGTCAGATGTTTCTCCAACAACAACGATAGAGCCAAAGTGTTCATATCCCCAGTCAACACCAGCGTAGACTTTAGTGATATCTTCTGGTACGTTATCCACAAACATATTCTCACTAAAATCACGATAGACCACACCTTCGCCAGTTACCCACAAACCAAGGATGTCTCTATCATAAAAGACACCAGCTGGCGTAGCATTTTTGATATTCTCACGGTATCTATCAGACATGAATGTATTATCATCTAGCTTGAAATGAAAGTCTATAATCATATCGTCGCCTGAGTTGATATAATCCCGTCTAAGCCAGTGAGTTGGGATGTCTGGGTTACTGTCCCAAACAATCCTTGCGCCTTCTCCTGAGCAACGTGAGATGATTTCTTTAAATACTTGTTCGTTAGCAAGAGATGCCTCGTTTACATAAGCTCCAAAAGCAGTAAAGCCACGGGCGCGCTTTAAACCAGATATAGAACTAGTGTAGACTTGAACTACCTTGACACCGCAAAGGGTAAAAGCTCCGTGCTTATCGTATTTAGGTTCAATATCAAACATGTTATACAGTTCCTGAATGATATTGTTTTGTATCGATGTTGAAGATGTTCCAGCTAGTATATACATTGGCTCATCTATGTTTAATCTATCCGCTGTTTCTCTCACTCGTGCAATCTCATTCATGAAGACCATATTGTTTAGAACAGTTTTACCTGAACGTTTTGCACCATGGAGACCACAGATAAAAAAATCATCATTCAATACTCGTGTAAGTACTTCTTCTTGTCGTTTCGTAAATTTATTTGTCGTCAAAAGCACCTCTCAAAGCCTTAGCAAACTCTATCAATTTATCGTCTTGCTCATTATCCACACCGATTTGTGATTTAAGTTTTTCGATTTCAAGTTCTAGTTTCTCAGCTTGTTTAGCAGTCGGATAACGCTTCAATATCTCAGCTATCGCTTTAATAACTGTGTTATTATCTGCCTTTTTCGTAACTCTATCCACCTCACCAGTGACAGGGTTCATTATCAAAACTTCCTCAAGTCGCTGGCCTCTTGCGATGTCTGAGAGAATTGAAAGAGCCTCTTTAGCACTCAAAATATTTTCATCATGCATCTTTTCAGTTTCGGTTTGTATAAACGTTTTAACGCTTGCATTTTCTAGCAATTTACTAGCGGTTGTCTTAGCATACGCTTCACTATAACCTGCGAATATTGCGGATTGATAGACATTTCCAGTCCTCAAATACTCGCTCGCAAACATCTTTTGTCTTTGATTTAACCCAATGTCCATCACCACCTTTTCAAATAATCAAAAAAGCCACTAGTCGCGGCATTGAATATGACAGTAGCTGGAATTGAACCAGCTGGTCTAGCAGTAAAACGCACGTTTGGTAAAAGTTTCAAGGAGACCCAAACAACCTGCTAACCTATCCTTACTGTCTAAGAGGCCGAAACCTCTATATTTTTAGGAGTCCTCATGACTGTTCGTTGTCAATCATTGGATAATACTATTTTAGCACGTTTTTCCGTTCCAATTCTCCCAAGGTTTTCCCAGATTTTTCCCAAGATTTTCCCAGAAATCACTTGTAGACCAAAAGGTTGCTGGCTTGATAGGACTCCGCAAACTCTAATAGAGCTTTGTTCAATATCCGATAATACTCACTGGATGAGTAGCCTAGTTCTGAGTAGATGCTGTAGTCTTCCCTCCTCTTTTTCCTGCAATATCGTTCGATTAGGATACGTGTATATTCCATATCGGAAAGATTGTTGATTGCTTTAGCGATTAGTTCTAAATCCTGCTGAGCTGATACTCTACGCAAGACCATGCTTTCTACCTGCTTGCTTGTCTGACCACTTGATGATCTTGGCTCAAGTGAGTAGGATATTGTTATTTTCGGAGCGTATTCTTCTCCAGCAATCCGTCTCAGACGACTGTATTTTTTTAGGACTTTGATAGCTTCCTTTCTGGTTTTCTTTTCATCGATGATATCCAATAACTCTATTTGCACACGAACTCCTCCTCATGATATAATAGTTATGCGAAACTATAACACGAGAAGTCAGCTGTGCTGGCTTTTTTCTTGCCTTACTCCCTTTTTAGGTGTATACTGTATGTATACAAAATAAAGGAGAAACAAATGAATACTGTTAAAACTCGTAAGGTTGGGAACTCTGTCACTGTGACCATCCCAAAAACACTCAACGTTCCAGAGGGGCAGGAGATGTTTGTCTACAAGGGGGTGGATAATGTCATTGTCCTTGCTCCAAAAATTCCAGACCCATTTAGTGGCGATGCAGACCTACGTATGGAAGATGACTTCGAGGGGGTGAAATTCCTTGACAGCGAAATATGATTACATCCCAGAAAAACAGGACATCATCTGGATTGACTTTGACCCGTCTGTTGGACGTGAGATTCAGAAACGCCGTCCTGCTATTGTCGTCTCGCGTAGAGAATATTCGGAGCGGACGGGATTTGTGGCTGTATGCCCTATTACACACGGTCAAAACAGACTAGAAGAACAAGGCCTGCTCGTTCCTGTGCGTTCCAATAATGTAGATGGCTCTGTCAATCCACTCCAACTCTATACTTTTGACTTTAGAGAGCGCAAGGCTCAAAAAATCACAACCATGGATACAACCAGTTTTCAGAAGGTTGTCCAACTCTACAATTTCATCTTCGAAGCCTAGTCCTTATGGATTGGGCTTTTGTTCTACCTAAGCTACATCTTCACGTTCAATTAACGGCAGAATGCCATTGTCTTTTAAAATTTCATACAAGAAGAAGTGCCCTTTCACTGTCCATTTCGTATGCAAAGAGACATCTGGTATACCATTTTTATGTGTAATAGGATGCGGTTCAATATGCACATAGCCTTTAGTATGATATTTAGCATAAGGAAGCCACACCTTCCCTTGCTTAAATATAATACCTAGGTCTTTCAGTCGCAAATTGAATTTTTTAGCACTTTCTCCATAGTTCTTAGCAATAGCAGTTGTAGAAATTAAACCCTTGTTAGCCAACATTACATCTACATAGTCTGCTTTTGGTTTCATTTCGTCTAGTTCGGATTGCAATTTACTATTCTGCACTTCAAGTTCCTTATTTTTTGTTCGTTCTGCTTTCAGAGCTTGAAAAGCTGCAATAGCTAGGTCTGGATCGTTAAGTAGCTGGTCTGTCGCATACATTCCATGCTTGCGGATAGACGGTAACACTTCACTAGTCACCCAGCGTTTAAACTCCTTAGCCTGTGGGAGCTTACTGGATAGGATGAGCGAGTAAAGACCAGATTCGTTGATGACTGTCTGATTTCTCATCTGACCTGCCGTCGCGATTTGCGACGTCAGCTTATCATCTTCATCAACGTGTTTTGCCAGAGCATCTCTTGAATTTACATATCCAAGAATATCCGCAACATCTTTCCCGACTAGCCAAGGTTGACCCTCAATCTCTACCATACGAACTTGACCGAACTGTTCATTTTTAAAAATTTGTAATTCCATTTCCTTTATCCTTTCTTCATCTTATAAATCAACTCGCGGTTATCAAGCATATCTGCAATTTCCGCCCAAGCCTCTGCATTTTTTTCCATCATAATATCAAGCACTTTTTTATTAGCAGGTAAACTCATAGCTTCTGCAAAGTCAACTTGATTATCTACCCAATCTTTGAACTGTTTATAAGTCCAAGGTTCTTCGTTAATTACTTCTTGCTGATTATTCAGCAAAATTACGTTATTCATTTGTTTCCTCTTCTTCTGTAAAATAGTTAATAATAAAATTAATTAGATCATTGGCAAAAACTGCCATAAAAGTTGCCTGAACATCAAAGAATACTCTCGCCTGTTCCTCTGGAAAATGTTTTCTGATGATTGCAGCTAGAAGTGCGTCCCACTTTTCTAACTCCTCAGTCCTTGCTTCTGATCTAAAGGCCATATGTAATTCGTTGATAAAATCTTGATTTTCCATGATTTTCTGTACACAAAAAGCGTACCCTTTCTATAAAACTGTTGCATGAATAAGGGTACGCATGATATACTATATGCGTATCCTATTCATTATGAATGGGTGCGAGGC
This sequence comes from Streptococcus sp. k-628, assembly GCF_013277475.1. NCBI lineage: Bacteria > Bacillati > Bacillota > Bacilli > Lactobacillales > Streptococcaceae > Streptococcus > Streptococcus sp. k-628. The sequence goes on along the minus strand of NZ_VMMZ01000038.1, from coordinate 36,983 downwards.
ACCATGTAACTACTCAAACGCCAATCCGACTAGTTACATGGTATTTTTTTATTCCTCTAATGAGGTGTAGAGCAACTCGACGGCTGTTAATATCGTTTCAGTCTTTGATAGTCCAACTTTTGTAGATACTTCATCAACAAAAGCAAACTCATCTTCAGTCAAACGAATCGTGACGCGCTTATCTCGCTTGCTCTCTCCTTTTAGAGGTCGCCCCATTTTCTTTGCCATAACTATCTAGTAAAATACCAAATAGCCAAGGCAAGGACGGCAATGCCAACAACACCTTGAACTTTTTCTTTCAAGGTCGTCCGCTCAATCGTAATTTCTGCACGCTTGAACTTCTTGTGGTAAAGTACATTGTCTTTCATTTGCTTTTTACCTTTCCTTATGCTAGAATGAACTAAACAGTAGCGAGGAGCTTTCGCTCCTACTACCTTACAAAAGTTTAAAAGTGATTTTAACTACTACGAGATCGAGGGTGATTGTGATCTCATTTAGTTTTAATCGCTTTTTCTTCTTGTCGTGTTTAGCCATCTGCTAAGTCCTTTCTGTTGGATTTGTTAGATTTCTCAACCTTACATAGACTATTATAATACTTAACGCTGTACATGTCAATAGTTTTGTACAGCTTTTTTATTTTTCAACAAAAAAGTTCTCGCACCCATTCATTATTCAGTTTTCAAAGAACAAAATCATAGCTTATATTTCAAATAACGCTGCTAGTTCCGCTAGTTTTTCAGAACTAGTATCTAGCTCCTGACTAGCCCAAATTTCAACTGGTGTCATAACATCACCTCATCCCCAACTTTCACTTTCTCATACACGTCCTTCGTAACCACGAACACACCGTAGTCACGAATGGTAAGCGTATATAGCTTGCCGTGTCGTCCTTTCTCAACAACCTTACCAAATATCTCCGCGCCTGCGTTATCCGCCTTGTAGATAACCATTGGCTTCTTCTCTTCCAAATCTCGAATCCTGTCCATCTGCCAGATGTTTAGTCCAGCAGATAGCAGAATCCAGATAGCTATGAATCGTTTCAATCTACTTCAACTCCTAACTCTATCAACTGCTCTTTTAAATCCTCGATTGTTCGCGTCAAAACAACCTTAATCGCATCTGATAAAACTTCAGATGTAATAAACAACGTTGTATCAGAATAAAATGTACAATTTTTAATTGATAACCTAAATTTCGGATCTTGTCTCAATATTAAAGCTTCTTCAAGGGGCGTTTTTTTGTGATTGATAAACTTTTCAAGTTCTTTAATCTGTTGCCTGATTTCTCCTGCTTTTTCCAAATCTTTTATATTCATCACTCCACCTCCTCAATCTCAATCCCTGGGCAATCGAATACCCAGCCGAAACCAGCTTCTTCTAGTTCTTTTCGGGTGTGGTGTGCTCCGTGTCCGTCTGAATTATTTTTATCTGTGACCGTCCATATATCAGCATTTTTGTGATAGCTCAAAAAGCTCAATGCGTTTACGATACCTTTCACTTTCACCAAATACCGCTTCTCTTTCTCGACCTCGTAGCCGAAAATCCAAGCTTGTGCGAATGTTTCTTGGTTGCCTGAGTCTTTGACAATCCAACTAAAAACGTTTTTGTTTTCTGCTTCTTCAGAACGATAGAATGCGTGAGCTAAAGTGATTTTCTTGACTTTACAATACTCAATCCAATCCGCCACAAACTGCGGAACCTTGACTTTTTCTGGTTCGTCTAGTTGTTGCAAGTCTCTTAGAACGCTTTTTAGAATAGTTTTTCCGCTAACAATACCTACAAGACATTCAACCGCTTCGTATTTCTCAATCAATTCCTGCTTATTCATCTTTCAACTCCTCTACTTTCTGCCTTAATTCTTTATTCTTTTTCTTCAACAAATCGCGCTCCAGCGCTCTAATGCGTCTTTTCCGTGCATCGCACGGCTTCGAATACTCGATTATCTTCTCTTCGTTTTGCTTGATTGTGCGTTGATAACCTTTTATCAATTATTGCTTATCAAATCCCATCCACTATCCTCTGCAATATCTCGTGATATTCGTAAATCTCCAGCTCAATCCTATAATTCTTATTTCCGGACTTGCCACCGTGCATGAACTCAGTCGATACTATCACGTTGTAATTATCATCTGTCCAAATCTTAGCGTCCGTCAAACCGTCAAACAAAGCCTTGCTTGTAGGTGACCAGTTCGGTGGGTCATACTTCCGATTTGTCGGAGGATATATCCGAACCTTAACCTTGCAAGGCTTGTCCTCGCTGTAAGGCAGCCCAAAGTAATCTCTCAGTACATTGTTGCCCTCATATGCAGCTAACTGCCGTAAAAACTTAGTGATTTTAGCCTTTTGATGAAAGTGCGGTCTATCATTTGAGTTAATCATCTGCTTTCTGTTTAACTCAAATTTAAGAATCAATCTCTCCTTCATTCAACCTCCCTAAACACCTAGCTTTTTCCACGCTTGCTATTGCAAGGATGTCATTAGCTAAATCAAAAACTGTGTACCAATCCAGAACTCCTATCAAGTCCTTGTGTTCCTTTAGTTCATCAACTAAGCTTTCCAGTCGTTCCAATGGGTTACTTTCATCCCCCAACAGATACCCAATGCTTACCCCAAAGTAATCAGCTAGTTGTTGGGCTTTTTCTGGTTTAATTTGGCTTTCTCCGTTTTCCCAATTTTGAAGAGTCCGATAATGAACCCTGATATTTTCAGCTAACTCTTTTTGAGTTAGCTTTTTTTCTTTTCTCAATTCTTTTAGTCTATTCATCCAAGGACCTCATTCAGTTTCATAATCTCCTCTCTGCCATACTTCCTACCAAAATCCCACGCCTGCCAAATTGTGAGCAAAGCAAGCGTGAGTGAAATTCTTTGCGTCATTCGTCCAAGGTTACATAACCTTTACTGACGCATTTTCTAGTTCGCTTTTTTCGTGGTTCACGGCACGTTGTTTTATTTAATCAGTTCATCCAATTCTGCCTGTGTCAACGGTTCAATTCGTTGATAACCTTGAACAGTGTAGTTTTTCTTGTATTCAAATCCCAAATCCGCAAGGCTATTCTTGAAATAGTCTTTTTCTTCCGTGTCAGTGAAATACACTTCCAAGGTCATTTTTTGGGTATATCGTTTTAAGTCATTTTCAGCCCCTCTGACGACTTCTTGTCGATTTTGGGATAATTGCCCACCGTCTAAGATTTCGCCCGTCTCTGGGTCAAATTTTGCGGTCTCCGTTGATTTTGGCGCTTGCTCTTGTTGCTGAGCTAAAACTTCCTCACGTTCTCGTTCAGCTCGCTCTTGAGCCAATCTAACTTCTTCTTTTTGCTTTTCAAATTCATAATCAGCTTTAATTTGTTCAAAGACCTCAGCAAGCGTCAAGTCTTTCAGCTGTCGGATGTAAGGTGAGTCAGTTATGCCATACTCAGCACATAACCCTGAAATAGCTGACTTAGCCTTTTCAAATTCTTGCTGTTTCTGAAACTCAAATGTAATCATGTCATCAAGCGACTTCATCGTTACTTTCTTGAGTGTCACACCGTCAGCCATGAAATCGCCTGCCTTGATGTACTCAAGGGCTTTCTCGTCAAATAGACGAGGATCTAGCATGTACTCAGCTGATTTATTGGCTATGTAACTCTTAACCGTATCTATTTTTAGTTGTCTGTGATGTTCTTCAATTTCCTTGATACCTTTATCAAATTCACTAACTACGGTTGCAAATGGTTCAATAATTGACTTTGCATAACTATCCCATGTATTAGCCGTCTCTGATAGCAAATTTTTAGTGTCGATACGGATACGATTTTTAGACTCAATTAGCTTATTAAATTCAGCTCGCTTTGCCTTGTCGTCTTTGAGAGTGCTAGCTGTAGGAATATAGTCCTTGTACTTTTCAGTAGCCTCTATGAGGTCTTTTTCAAAAGACTCTCTAGTAAGCTCATCCGTTGTAATCATTTCATAAATTTTATTGATTTTCTTATCATCAATAACTTGTAATTCTTGCATGTTAGTACTCCATTTCCTCTAAGAGTTCACCTTGTAGTGGTTCGTCTTCAAAATCAGGAATTTCATCTTCTGGATAAGCTGATGTTTGATGTTTCTCCTGCTCTCGCTTCATCTCTTCAATCTGAGCCATTTTCCTCGTTCTCACTTCTTCTTGAGATTCTTGAGGAGTTACATCGATAGGAGCTGCTTGTTCCATTTCCTCACTTGTATAAAGTCCTCCCACATCTTCTGAGAACGAATCACGGACTGCTGCAACAATTGCAACTTTCTCAATCATCTGCCCTGGCGCTTTTTGCCACCAGTTCTTCCCAGTGTTATACGCTGACAACTCAACTTCACGATATACTGGTCTAGTTCTATCTTTACGATAAACCTCACACCAACCACCGATTAGAGTACAATTTTTAGGTAAGATGACGCCTTTTTTATTTTTTAACTCTCCACTTGCATCTTCGTAGATAATTCCACTTTCAAAACCGTCATAATTTTGATTTTGTTCCGCACGCTTCATAAAAGCGTCCTTTGAGACAACAATCTGTGCAGGATTGTTTCCGTACTTGATAAAGTAAACTTCTTTTGTGAATGGGTTTAAATTACGATTTTTCACGATAGCCAGTAAAGTTTGTAATTCTTGTGGGCTTGCTTGATGTTTTGGGTCAACAAAATTTCGCAATGTTGCTCCGTCTAGTTTTTGCAAGTCTGTTAGATATGCGCCTTTTGTTTGTGTTAGTTCGTTTGTCATTTCTTTCTACCTTTCGTCTTCTTCAAATTCCAATTTTCACGCTTTAAGCGTCGATTTTCGTTTTGTAATTTCAAAATAATATCCTGTTGGTCGTTGATGATTTGCCCCAGCTCTCGGCCAAGATGAATATATTCAGCTCTCCAGTTGTCGATTTCTTCGTGTAGCTCCTGGATCATATTTCATCACCCACATATCGATACTGCCCACACCCAATATATACATACTCGCTTGAGTCGAGTTCTTCTCGTGGTTCAGGTGGTTGCATCATATCTCTGTCATAATTAAACATGCGCATACACCTTTCCAAGTTCCAGCACTCGCTTCACATATCTGGCCTTGGATGTTAGTCCAAGATCCAGTAATTCGTTTTTTTCTTCATGATTGGCCAAAAGCCACACACGGTTTTCAAGTTCAATTCTAGTCATTAGCGTCTCCTTTGCTCTATCCCAAATGCTTTGCATAGCGTGCTCTTCGTGGTTCTGGCAAAGCTAACGGTTCAGGGCGCAAGCCTACAGGCGGTTCGTTATCAAATGTGAAGCCTTTGAACTCCCGACGGATATTCTTGCGGATTTCTTGACGCTGTACCTCTCTACCACGTTCGTATGCTTGGTTGTAACCTTGGATAATCATAGACGCAAATTCTTGCTCTTCTCGTCTCTCTTCTTCCTTCTGGCGGATTTTCTCCTCTTCCTGCTTATCCATCTGACGAGCTAGAAGCCCTGTACCGATAAATCCTAAAATCACTGTGCCAGTTCCTAATAATTGGCTAACTAATGGTGGTTCAAACATTTTTTAATCTCCTTACACTCTTAATTTTCGTACTTCTTTCTCTAACTCCAAAATTTCATAAACATCATTGACATCATACATAATATCTTTCCCTTGCTTACGAAATCTTAATCCTTTGCGTTCTAACTTCTTAACATAGGCATGATTAAAGCCAAACTTCTTCATCAAAGCCTGTTGATTGATTGGCATGCGGTCATTCTCTAACTGCTCCTTGACCTGCTTTTCAGCAAAAGCCAGTAATTGATTTGTGAACAATTCAGCACTTTCACCGTCCAATCGTAATTGTAACGTGATACCTTCCATTTTCTACATCCTCTCAACTATGCGGGCAAGCATTTTTGTGATATAATTTAATTAGTAATTTTTGATTAGCGCCTGATTGCCGTCAGGTGCTTTTTTGTTTAAAAAGTCTTGCTTTCCAGCGCCCTGAGCTCAATCTCATGGCTGACTTGTTTCAATAGCTTCTCACACGCTATTTTAGCTTCTCTGTACGTTGTCGATTCGCTGATGAAATAATCAGCAAGTTCAATGACTTTATCTTCCATTCAACCTCCTACATCAGTCTCAAGACTGATGTAATATCCTCCTAAATTGCTATAATAATCTTGACTAGGACCTCTCACCGTTTTAGTCAAAATTTCAACAGAAAGGAGATTTAATATGGATTCTAATAAATTTATGGAAGTTGTCTCAAAACACATAGATCAAAATTTTAATTCAAACAACCAACTAGTAGACTACGTTGTAACTGAATTAAATTCGTTAGATCTCGACATCAATACTGAACAAGCTCAACATATTGTCAACATTATTGAATATGTGTCAAAATCAACTTCTAAAAGCACCATTGTTACTTTGGTAAATTCCATGCTAGAACTTGGACTTCTAAAGAGCGACAACTAATTTTCTTTGTATCCAAAGTTGTTGTCAGACTTTTTGAATCTATCAGTATATCTTGAACTAATTCAGGGTCTGCCTTTACAAAGGCGGACTCTTTTTTCCCACTATACGGATATTTTCTTGGTCTCATATTTATAATCCATTCCTTTCGTTTCATTTTCAAATCCAAGTCATTCCATCCTGTCTTTAATAAAGCAAAATAGATTTATGACAGCACAAACTACATTTACGATTGTTACTATGATTAGAGAAATATCGTTCATCGTTTTTTCCTTTCTAGCCTTTTAGAAATGATTTCTATATCTATGTCGTCCAGTTTCAACTGGTCGGCTTTTTGGTTTAAATAAACTTCCACGGCTTGGTTAATTTCAAGCCATTCTCGTTTTGTAAATTGGCTTCTGAATTTCAGGAATTCCTTTATTGTTTCTTCCATCTCTACTCCTTTCAAACAAAAATCCTAAATTTTAAATTTCTCTCTTTTATTTATTTAGAGAAGTAGGACTTGTTGTCTTTTAATATTTATTGTTATTTAATACTTGTTGTTAGTTAATATTTATTAGTGCCCAAAATCTGACATCTCACTTTCTGACATCTCACTTTCTGACATCTCACTTTTTGGAATGTCAGAATTATAATTCATAGACGCCTTTTTGATAGACAGGTTTAATCTCTGTTTCATAATATCGAATTGGAAATCAGATATTTTTACATCTGAAAAGAATCTGAATATATGACTCCCTCCATTTCCAGGAGGTTTTTTTCTGATTTTTCGCAAATATCCAGCCTCTTCAAAGATTTTGAAATACTTATCGATTGTCTTCCGATTAACACCTTTTCGCTTGCCTATCTCCTCTGGATAGACTTGCCAGTTTGGGTGATTAGCCAGCACCACCATCATGATGCCAACAGCTGTAAAATCTAACGCAGGGTCGTTGATAAAACTATTACTAACAGCTGTGTAGTCATCAGTTGGATTCCTGAAAGATGAATTGACAATCTAAATTTTTAAAGTCTGTCATACAGTCTCCTTTTTTATTTAGATAAGTAGTAGTTTGTTGTAAAGTTAGTAATTATTACTAAGTTAGTGCCGTAAGGCTTAGATTGTTGTATAGTTAGTACTTGTTGTATAGTTAGTATTTATTAGAGGGCAATTTTACACATGGCAATATTTTCCAACTGTATTTTTAAACTCCGTTATCTGTGGATAACTCTTTCTCAAGATTAGTTTTTAGATACTCAAAGTAATCATCTGAAATAGGCATATCTGAAAAAAATCTATGTACCGTTACGCCTTTGCCTCTGCCTAACCCTAAGCGGTATACCCTGAGATAGCCTGCTTTCTCTAAAAGCTTAAAGTGCTCATCTACGGTGCGCCTGCTTATTCCTAGACGTCGTGCAATCTCGTCAGGATACACAACCCAATCAGACTTATTCATCAAGATTACTGTAAGGATACCTATCGTTGTTGCCTTTAAGCGTTTGTCTTGAGCATAAGCATTATTCAAAGATGTGTAATTCCCATGAGTGTTTCTGAATATGTACGGCATACCTCATATTTAAGCCCCTTTCTGTAACTCTCGCTTGTTCATTCATACCTCTCCTTTCTCAAATTAACATTGATATGCGCCTGACTTTGTCGGGTGCTTTTTATTTTTAGGTTTTTACGAAATTTTCGTATTTTTTCCCTAAAAAAATATCATCAAATTTCACATTGAAAAAAAACATGTATTTTTTCAATAGTTGATAACCAATATCAGAGCTATCTTTTTCCAATCTAGCAATTGTTTGACTTGAAACTTCAAATTTTTCTGCCAACTCTGCTTGAGTAAGTCCTTTGTTGATTCTCATAGCCTCTAAAGTCCACTGCACATTACCACCTCCTTATCTTAATTCATTTATGCTGACTTCCAGTGCATCAGCGATTTTGCACATATTCTTAAAAGAAATACGCTCGGTTTTGATATTTCTGATTGTATTTGGACTGATACCAGCTTTTTCAGCTAATGCCTTCTGTGTCATCCCTTTTTCAATCAACAAATGCTTAAACTTCTTCCACACACATTGTTCCTTTCCCAATATATTGTGTTTTAAACATATAAAAACACTACATATTGTTATTTAATTTAGATTATGCTATAATATTCTTGACTAAGACCTCTCCCGTTTTAGTCAAAATTCCAATAGAAAGGAGAAAATTATGGATTTCAATCAAATTGCAATAACTTTTTTAACTTCCTGCGTCCCTGCATTTCTTGTTTATCTCACTAATAAACATCAAACAAACGCCAAAATAAAAGAATTAAAAACACAATCTGAAAATGAGTTACAGAGACTTGAAAAAGAACATGAATTGAAACTGGATGCCTTGAAACAAAGCCAACAAGTAGACATCGCTTCAAAATTTTTTACAGGCGAAGTTGATATCAAAAATATTACTAAAGCTATTAACGGAATCGCTGAACTTCAAAAAGCTGTAGATAAGTTTCAAAAATAATTTGATGAAAGTAGGGTACTTACTCTGCTTTTTTTAAAATTTTCAAAAGTATTGAAAGTCCACTAGCTAACCCAGCTAGATACCCTCGTCCGTAGTCTGTCGATAAGAATTTCAATAATTCAATTGTTTCTTCTTCAGTCATCTTCTACTCCTATTTAGTGAATTTTTTTATTAGCAATTCTATCCATTGTATCTAAAACAAGTTTTCGTAGCTCTTTTCTTGCTTGCCATTCCTCGTTGAAGAAAGTTTCAAGCATTTCGGTCAATCTATTCGAATATCCTCGCAATAGCATTGCCGTCGCCAAAAATGAAGTAATTACTGAGACGAGAATCGCTGAAAGAACACTATCCATTTCTCTACTCCTTATCTTTTTTATCACATCGGTATTCCACTATCTTACGAATAGTGAAAGACACAATCACAAATCCTGCTAGGATTATCAAACCAACATTTTCATCCATTGCTTTTCACGGCAAATGATGGTACACTATCAAGTAGAGGTTGGGGCTTCCGCCCCTTTCTCTACTTTTTCTTAAGCTCTTTGTCTTTGAGCTTGTAAGCTAAGTACTGCTTATGCCAAAGACGAGCTTCTCTGACTAAGCCTAGTGCCAAGATGACGGTTGCAGTGTCCTTGGTTGCTAGGCTTTTTATGATGTGTTCCATCATTTGCCTTACCTCCTTTTCCTTAAGCTTGATTTAATTATAATATGATTTTTTCGTATTATCAATAGTTTTTTGTCAAAAAATAGGATTTTTTCGTATTTTTTGATTGTTTATCAATCAAAAATGATATATAATGTAATTATAAAAAATACGAGGTAATCGTAAATGGATGAAAAAAAACGAATGCAAATTATTGCTGAAAACATTACACACTTTAGAAAGCAACGTGGCATCACCCAAAAGGAGTTGGCTAAAGAAGTTGGAATTACAGCAAGTACTATGACAGACTATATGAAGTTAAGAAGCGCTCCTTCTTTTGGTGTTATCCAAAAATTAGCTGATTATTTCGGTGTTAAAAAATCAGATATAGATACTACTTTTAAAGAAGAATCAACCAACTCCCTCCCAGACACTCCAGATTTGCTGACACAGCAGATAACGGACAAGGTTGTACAATTAACCCCAGATAATAAAAAAATCGTCCTACGGACTTCTGAGGAGCTTCTGGAGAGGCAAAAAGCAAACGGCGAGATGTACACAGAGCAAAACGAAGAAGAAACGAAGAAAAACGAAGTATCGGAAGTTATCAGCTTGTACCAAGTTGAGGTTGTATCTGAGACGGCAGCAGCTTGTGGATTTAACTATGGATTTGGCTACGACGATACAGACAGAGAGACTATAGAGGTTGACGAGCAACCACCACGTCACGATATTGCGACTAAGGTCAGCGGAGACTCCATGCAACCTGACTACCAGGACGGAGATATTCTCTATTTAGTAGACAAGGGACTGACTACCTACAACGGAGATTTGGCAGTTATCGCATATGGAGACCGTTCTTACTTCAAGAAGATCTATACCGAAAACGGACGCTTACGCCTCGTATCACTCAATGACAAGTACGAAGACATCATCCTAGACTTCCCACCAGCCGAAGACACACACATCAAGATCTATGCAGTTGTTGGAGTGTATAGAGGGGAATAAAACCAAATTTAACAAAAAGCTTGACAAAAACAACAAAAGACTCTATAATTAAATTAATCTAAGTGAATGCTCCCCCCTGGGAGCCTAGAAGAGTCTTTGTATCTATACAGAGGCTCTTTTTGATTTACGGAGGAGAGATATGGAAACAAAACCTTTTAAAACATTTCGAGAGCAGATAGAACTCCTAAAATCTCGAGGGCTTACCATCCGAGATGAAAACAGGGCAATCAGCATTTTATCGACATACAGCTATTACGAAATCATAAACGGCTATAAAGAAATTGGTATTGAACAAGGAGAGAAATTTAAAGAGGGCGCAACATTTGAAAAACTCGTAGACTTTTTCCTCATGGACAAAAGCATACGAACAAATATCAATCTAGCATTACAAGAAATCGAGGCTCATCTTAGAACCGTTCTTTCCTACGTAGTCGCAGAACATTACACTGCAGACCAAAATAAATACCTTCAAAGAGAGAACTATGAACGAGGTGCTAAAAAATTCAAAGAGTCTGAACGTTCTAAGTTTCTACGTAAATGCTATAAAATCACCCAAGATAAGACTCAACCATATAAACATTATCGAGAAAAGCATGGCAACGTACCGCCTTGGATTCTTGTTAAAGGGATGACTTTTGGTCACCTAATCACTTTTTATAAACTACAAAAGTCGCATATAAAGACAGAAGTTATTCAGCGCATGACAGGACTAGACAAAGAAAATATAGATAATGATATTAAACAATTGTTTATCAATGTATTTTACTTCTTACTCTCCTATCGAAACAGATGTGCCCATCTTGGAAGAGTTTATAACTTCACAACAGAAAAGAACAAAATCAATTACAATAAATTCTTTCACAATCGATTGCACATCACAGAAGAAGATTACAAGAATGGGCAAGGACAAAACGGTTTGAGAACACTCATATTTTCCCTAACCTTATTCAAAACTTGGGGTCCGGTATCACCAGTTGGATTATTGAACTTCCAGATTATGGAAGCTATCAACTCCTATCTGTTGAAATATCCAGAAGATAGAGATTATATAAACCAACAAATAGGCGGTGAACTTATTCCTATCGTCTAAATAAAAAATCCCCACACTCTCCATCGCCAAACTTTGAGTGTGAGGATTCAACTTTCCATCAAGCAAGCAATGGAAAGGATGATAAAAAAATACACCTATAGTTTATCATAAGTTCTACACCTTTTCAACTATGCGGGCAAGCAATCGAAAAGAAAGGACTTTTTATGATAAAAAAATATATTACAAAAAAAGGAGAGACTAGATATCTCTTTCAAACATATCTGGGCATAGATCCAGCTACCGGAAAAGAAAAACGCACTACACGCCGTGGTTTTAAAACCATAAAAGAGGCAAAGGCTGCCGAACGTGACCTTCTCTTAGACGTTGAAGAGAATGGTTTTTCAAATAATGAAGATTTCCAGAACCCTACTTTCGCTGAAGTTGCTGAGTTATGGCTTGATAGCTATAAGAGTACTGTAAAACCAACAACCTATCAGAACGTTAAAAAAAACTTGATGTTATGATTGACTTGTATTTTACAGATATGAAAATCCAGCAGATCAGTGTAGCTTATTGTCAAAAGGTTGCTATCAAGTTAAGCAATCGCTATATCCTCTATGCCAATTACTACTCTGTCATTAGCCGTATTTTCAAGTATGCCACTTCTATTGACATCATTAAGTCAAATCCCTTGGACAAGATTATCAAGCCTAAAAACAAGCCTTTAAAGGCCAAAGAAAACTACTATACAAAGCAGGAGCTAACCAAGTTCCTTAAAGTTTACAAAGCAAATTGCAAACCAGTAGACTACACTTTTTTCCACTTACTCGCTTTTTCAGGATTGAGGACTGGAGAAGCTATCGGACTCATCTGGTCAGATGTTGATTTTGAAAATAAACGATTGGATATTTCTCGTACGGCTGTCGTTGTTAATAAAAAACAAACTGTTCAGGACCCTAAAACCAAAAGGAGTAAGAGGGTTATCACTTTAGATGATGAAACTCTGAATGTATTAAAACTCTGGAAACGTCAGCAAATAAAAGAATATTTTAAGTCTGGTGTGCCTTACAAACATGATTCGAATTATATCTTTACGAATAGTTTCGGAGGTTGGATTTCTCCTTCAGCTGTGAAAGAGAGACTTAGAAGGTTCTTTTGTGAACATAAGGATGTCAAAAAAATCACTCCTCACGGTTTCAGGCACACACACGCTTCTCTCCTCTTTGAAGCAGGTGTTACAGCCAAAATCATTTCGGACAGATTAGGTCACAACAATGTTCAAACCACTCTTGATATGTATACCCACATCAATGATAATCAACGTTTTGAAGTCGTCGATCAACTCATGAATTTCATCCGCTCCAGCTAAAAGTCATGCCGTATTCAATCTCGTATTCACTTTTAGTTGACCTACTGAAAACCCACTGATTTCAAGGGACTAGGAAGACGTGAGCAGTTTATACCATAAATCCGCTTTCAACGATAAAGAAAAGGTAAGAAAAATGAAACATTTAGAAATTGAATTGAAAACACTCTTGAAAAAAGATGAATACAATCGTCTAAAAGACCAGTTCACAGGTGTCACTCCTGTTCTTCAAAAAAATTACTACATCGACACACCTGATTTTGGACTGCGAGAAAAAAAAGTTGCTATGCGCATTCGAACCTTTGAAGACTGGGCAGAATTGACACTCAAAGTCCCACAAAGTGTCGGAAACATGGAATACAATCAAAAATTGCAACTAAAAGATGCTGAGAACTATCTGGCTAAGGAAGAACTTCCTCAGGGGCTTGTGCTCGATGAATTGGCGAAACATGGTATTAAAACTAGTGAATGGCAGATTCTTGGTTGTCTAACGACACTTCGCTATGAAATGCAAACAGCTATTGGTCTCATGGCATTGGATGAGAGTCAGTACTTTGATATGACAGATTACGAATTAGAGCTTGAAGTTGAAAATCACGAGCAAGGGAAACAAGATTTCCAGCAATTTTTAGAGGAAAATCAGATTTCTTATCAAAAAGCTCCTTCAAAATTGGTCCGATTTGTCAAAAGCATGAAAAATAGCTGAAATAATCTCCATTTTTTGGTAAAATAGAAAAGATAAAAATACACTAATCCTAGTTCATATATGTAAGGCAAATATCACTAGGATTTATAAAGTTTACAGAGGACGGTCTATAATGTCAGATAGAAAAAACATGAAACTTTTCGCACTCAACTCTAACCAAGAGATTGCACAGAAAATTGCCCAAGCTGTTGGTGTCCCACTTGGAAAACTATCGTCACGTCAATTTTCAGACGGAGAAATCCAAGTGAATATCGAAGAAAGTGTCCGTGGTTATGATGTTTACATCATCCAATCAACAAGTTTCCCTGTTAACAACCACCTAATGGAATTGTTAATCATGGTAGATGCTTGTGTTCGCGCAAGTGCCCACAGTATCAACGTTGTCCTTCCATATTTTGGCTATGCACGTCAAGACCGCATTGCTTCACCACGTGAGCCACTTACAGCAAAACTAGTTGCCAATATGCTGGTTAAGGCTGGGGTTGATCGTATCCTGACTCTTGATTTACATGCCGTTCAGGTTCAAGGTTTCTTTGATATTCCTGTCGATAATCTTTTCACAGTGCCCCTATTCGCAAAACATTACTGCGATAAAGGTCTACTTGGGTCAGATGTTGTCGTGGTTAGCCCTAAAAATTCAGGTGTGAAACGTGCTCGTAGCTTGGCTGAGTATCTTGATGCTCCTATCGCCATTATCGACTACCCTCAAGACGATGCAACTCGTAACGAAGGTTACATTATTGGTGATGTTGAAGGTAAGAAAGCTATCTTGATTGATGATATTCTGAATACAGGACGTACCTTCTCTGAAGCTGCTAAAATCGTTGAACGTGAAGGAGCTACAGAAATTTATGCTGTTTCTAGCCACGGTCTCTTCGTCGAAGGAGCTGCTGAACTTCTTGACAATACTAATATTAAGGAAATTCTTGTGACTGATTCAGTAGCAACAAAAGAAAAAACTCCTAAAAACGTATGCTACATCACTGCTAGTGAGTTAATTGGTGATGCCATCGTCCGTATCCACGAAAGAAAACCAGTCAGCCCACTCTTTGCCTACAACAAAAAGAAATAAGGTGATTCTTTGATTTATTTGGACAATGCTGCAACGACTCCTATGTCAGCAGTTGCTATTTCAGCTATGACCAAGGTGATGCAAGAAACCCATGGAAATCCTTCTAGTATTCATGGACATGGTCGTCAAGCTGACAAACTCTTGCGAGAAGCCCGTCAGGAACTAGCTCAGTTACTGGGGACAAAACCTCAACATATCTTTTTCACTTCTGGTGGGACTGAAGGCAACAATACTGCCATCATTGGCTACTGCCTTCGTCATCAAGAACAAGGAAAACATATCATCACAACTGCCATTGAGCACCATGCTGTCCTTGAAACAATTGATTACTTGGTTCAACACTTTGGGTTTGAAGCAACCATTATCCAGCCAGAAAATCAAGAAATCACAGCCCAGCAAATTCAAAAGGCTTTACGTGATGATACGATTTTGGTTTCTACCATGTTTGCTAATAATGAGACAGGAAACCTACTACCCATTGCTGAAATTGGCCAAATACTCAAGCAACACCCAGCTGCCTATCATGTCGATGCAGTTCAGGCTATTGGTAAAATCCCTATACACCCAGAAGAATTGGGCATTGATTTTCTCACTGCTTCTGCCCACAAGTTCCATGGTCCTAAGGGAATCGGCTTTCTCTACGCGTCTAGCATGGATTTTGATTCCTATCTACATGGCGGAGACCAAGAACAGAAAAAACGTGCAGGAACTGAAAATTTAGCTGCCATCATAGGCATGGTTGCAGCCCTAAAAGAAGACCTAGAAAAACAAGAAGAACATTTTCAACATGTACAAAATCTAGAAACTGCCTTTCTGGCAGAGCTAGAAGGAATTCAGTATTACGTGAATAGAGGAGAACATCATCTCCCTTATGTTCTCAATATTGGATTTCCTGGTCAGAAAAATGACCTCTTACTCCTTCGGCTAGATTTAGCTGGAATTTCAATCTCTACTGGCTCAGCCTGTACGGCAGGCATTGTCCAATCCAGCCATGTTCTTGAAGCCATGTACGGGGCAAATTCAGAACGTCTGAAGGAATCCGTTCGTATCAGTTTGTCGCCACAAAATACTGTTGAAGATCTACAAACCCTCGCAAAAACCTTAAAAGAAATTATCGGAGGTTAGCCATATGGCATTTGAAAAAACCATTCAATTAAAAAATTGTCGTTACGACTATACTCTTAGCCCTTCTGTAAAAAAATTCACCCTCAAAGACAACACATTTTTTGAGACAAAAGTTGGTAACTATGAACTGACTCACCTACTTGAAAAGGTACCAAACAGCGGTGAGGGCTTCCAACTCAAAATCATTATCAATAAAGAACTAACAGGAGCTAAAATCAATATCACTGACAAGTTTGGTCTTCGTCTGGTTGATATTTTCAAATCAGAAGACCACCACATTCATCAGGAAAAATTCTACTTCCTCATGGATAGCTTAGTAGAACGTGGTGTCTTTACAAAATCTGAAAGATAGGTCCCATATGTTTGAACTGACCTATAAAGACAGCTATCATGTAGAGCGGACTCTCAAGTATGAAGATTATGAGGCACTCATGCTGGCTTTGTCAGGATGTGTGACCCTGCCAGATACACTTTATGTAACTTCTCTGACTTTTAATGGCCAGAAAGTTTATCAGGGTCTGGTCGGAGACCTCTACCGTTTTCTATCACATGCAGATTTTTTACATCAAAACTAAGATTTTTCTTAGTTTTTTCTTGTTTTTGTTGATTTTTTCACAATGTTTCTATAAAATAGAAGAATAGAAAGGTTGTGATTTTGTGAAAGATAAACAGTCTGCTATTCCAAAGGCTACAGCGAAAAGACTCTCTCTCTACTATCGAATTTTTAAGAGATTTCATGCAGAAAAGATTGAACGTGCCAACTCTAAACAAATTGCAGAGGCTATCGGTATTGATTCAGCGACCGTACGTCGTGATTTTTCCTATTTTGGTGAACTAGGTCGTCGTGGTTTTGGCTATGATGTCAAAAAACTAATGACATTTTTTGCCGATTTGCTTAATGATAACTCCATCACCAATGTCATGCTGGTTGGTATTGGAAATATGGGCCATGCCCTTCTCCACTACCGCTTTCATGAGCGTAACAAGATGAAGATTATCATGGCCTTTGACCTGGATGACCATCCTGAAGTCGGTAGCCAAACTCCTGATGGGATTCCCATTTACGGAATTTCTCAAATCAAGGATAAAATCAAGGATGCTGATGTCAAAACTGCTATCCTGACCGTTCCCAGCGTCAAGTCACAAGAGGTTGCCAATCTCTTGGTGGATGCTGGCGTGAAAGGAATTCTCAGTTTTTCACCAGTCCATCTGCATTTACCAAAGGACGTGGTCGTTCAGTATGTCGATTTGACAAGTGAACTCCAAACCCTCCTCTATTTCATGAGAAAAGAGGATTAGAAAGCGAAAATCATTTTATGAAAAAACCAGTTATAGGGATTACAGGAAACGAAAAAACTCATCCAGATGATGACATCATGATGAGCTACGCAGCAAAAGGCTTTGTTGAAGGCGTTAAAGACGCTGGAGGGATTCCCATCATCCTACCGATTGGTGATCAAGAAATGGCCTGCCACTATATCAGTATGATTGACAAGCTCATCTTGACAGGTGGGCAAAATGTTGATCCAAAATTCTATGGTGAACCAAAAACTATTGATAGCGATGACTACCACCTTCAAAGAGATATATTCGAACTAGCCCTCATCAAGGAAGCTATCAAACAGCAAAAGCCGATTTTCTCTGTCTGTCGTGGGACTCAGCTTTTTAACGTTGCCATGGGTGGAACTTTGTACCAAGATATAGAAGACCACTGGCAGGATTGTTCTGCCGAATACACAACTCAACGCTTGGTGACAGAACCAAATACTGTTCTTCGAGAAATCTATGGAGAAATCTCCCATATCAACTCCTTCCACCACCAGAGCATCAAGGATTTAGCACCAAATTTAAAGATTGCGGCTCATGATCCTAAAGATGGTATTATAGAAGCTGTTATGAGTACGGATGATGTCGCCTTTCTCGGTGTCCAATGGCATCCAGAGTTTCTTTTTGAAAATCGTCCCAAAGATAAAAACCTCTTTGACTATGTCGTTAATGAACTTTAGATTAAATCTGTTTTTTCACGGTAACTAAAGTAACTAGAATATGAGACAATCAAATGGTCCAAGAGGACAATTCCCATCAGGTCGCAGGCTTCTTTGACAAGTTTAGTAACATGATCATCATTTCGGCTAGGCGCTACCGCTCCTGAAGGATGATTGTGAACCAAGATGAGTGAAGTCGCCATATGCTTGATAGCATAGTGAAGAATCTCTCGTGGTTCAGCAATACTACGAGTTGCAGAACCGATAAAAATGGTCTGTTGATGGATGATTTGATTTTGAGTATTGAGATAGAGCGCCACCAAGTGCTCTTGTTTTTTATGTCCCAACTCCTGCTGCATCTTCTTGGCCAGCTTTTGACTGCTAAGAATACTTTCCATTTCAAGGGTCTCATGTTTGTGAATACGATGACCCAGCTCAATCATAGCTTGTAATTCTATGGCTTTAACACGACCAATACCAGACAGACTCTGCAACTCCTGCAGGGTCATTTTTTTCAAATCAGTTAGGCTTGAAAGATTGCTCAAGACTTTCTGGGCAATTTCAAAAACGCTAGCTTGACGTGTTCCTGTCCTGAGTAAAATAGCTAGCAACTCTTGATTACTGAGCGCTTCTACTCCTTCCTTGGCCAGTCTTTCTCTTGGTAATAGTGAATCTTCTTGGAATGAAATACTGTACATAAAAATCCTCCTCACTTTATTATTCGTGAGAAGGATAAAAAATTAGATTTTTTTCTCAATTGGAGCTACACTAGCTAAAAGTTTTTTCAGGCCAACTTCTGGGAAATTAATCTTTAATTCCTGCGTAGCACCGCTACCTGAAACTTCCAGAACAGTTCCCTCTCCCCATTTCTTGTGGAGGGCAATATCACCAATGGACCAATTTGTCTCACTAGACGCTGATTTTGCGCCAGCTGCAAATTGACCAAATGGGAGACCGCCTGATTGGATAGTTCTTGGGGCAGCACTACGTTTACGGTCTTGAAGTGCTTGCGCAAGACTCATACCTTGACCGAAGGCAAGACCACCACTGCTATATGATGCCTTAAAGCTTGTATTTGCTGGACGAGCCAAACCTTGATACTCAAGTAAGTCTGAACTGATTTCGTTAATAAAACGAGTCGGACGGTTGTAGTTGGTACGACCGAAAAGCAGGCGCGAGTTGGCATTGGTCAGATAGAGAATTTTCTCTGCACGCGTAATTCCCACATAGGCCAGACGGCGTTCTTCTTCTAATTCATCTTGATCTTCAGCCGCACGACTAAGCGGAAAGACATTTTCTTCCATCCCAATCAAGAAGACAACTGGAAACTCTAGACCTTTGGCAGCATGCAGAGTCATCAGGGTCACTTCTGATGTCTCCTGACTGCCTGAATCTGTGTCGGCAATCAAGGCCAGGTCATTTAAGAAACGACTTAGTTTGTCCAAACCAGTTTCTTCTTCTGGCATATCAGAAGTGTCGTCAAAGTTTTTCGTTACAGAGAGGAACTCTTCGATATTTTCAACCCGAGCTTTGCTTTCTAGAGTCGCTTGGGCATTAAGAATATCAACGTAACCTGTTTTTTCTAGAACAGCCTCAACCAACTCAGTAATGCTTAACTGGTCCAGTTGCTCCCGCAAATCCAGAATCATATTGGCAAAATCCCAGATAGACTGGGCTGCTTTTCCTTTGATGCCAGACAACATGATGTTTGCTGAAGCATCTAACATAGACATATTTTGTATATTTGCAAAATCACGAATTTTCTCAACAGTGCCTGGCCCAATTCCACGTTTCGGTTCGTTGATAATACGCTCAAAACTGATATTGTCACTCAAATTAGCAATGAGGTTGAGATAAGCGATAATATCGCGAATTTCCTTACGGCTGTAGAACTTTGTTCCTCCAACCATGGTATAAGGGATGTTTGACTTGAGCAGGGCTTCCTCAATAGTACGAGACTGCGCATTTGTACGATAGAGAACTGCAAAATCCTTATGAAGGAAGTTTTGACTGCGACCTAGTTCATCAATAGTTCTGGCTACAAATACAGCCTCATCCTGCTCATCGTTGGCACGATAGTAAACGATTTGCTCCCCTTCAGCATTCTGAGTCCAGAGATTCTTAGGGCGGCGGTTTTTATTGTTTTTAATGACCTCGTTGGCCGCTTGGAGAATAGTTTTGGTGGAGCGGTAATTCTCCTCCAACAAAACAACCTTGGCTTGGGGATAATCCTTTTCGAAGTCCAAGATATTCTGCATATCAGCACCACGCCAACCGTAAATAGACTGGTCCGCATCCCCAACCACACAGATATTTTTAAAGCGTGAAGCCAAGAGTTTGACCAGTTGGTACTGGGCATGGTTGGTATCTTGGTACTCATCAACGTGGATGTATTGAAACTTCTGCTGATAGTAAGTCAAAACATCAGGATTTTGATCAAAGAGACGCAGGGTCAGCATAATCAAATCATCAAAGTCAACCGACTCTGACTGACGAAGCTCTTTTTGGTAAGCAGTGTAACACTGGGCCACGATTTGCGTATACATATCGCCAGCTTGGGCAGCATAGGCAACATCATCAACCAAATCATTCTTAGCATTGGAAATGGTTCCTAAGATGCTTCGTTCATTCCATTTTTTAGGATCCAGGTTCAACTGTTTGAGAATGCGTTTCATGAGCGTTCGCTGCTCCCCAGGATCTACAATAGTGAAATTGCGGTTGTAGCCAATATGGTCCGCATCACGACGCAAAATACGAACACACATGGAGTGGAAGGTCGCAATCAGACAGTCCTGAGTAGCTGAATTAAGGTTATAAGCACGCTCTTTCATCTCACGCGCAGCCTTATTAGTAAAGGTAATGGCCAAGATATTCCAAGGATTGACCAGCTTTTCATCAATCAAATAAGCGATACGGTGGGTCAAAACTCGAGTCTTTCCAGAACCAGCCCCCGCCATGATCAACAAGGGACCTTCTGTCGTTTGCACCGCCTCAGCCTGACGGTCATTCATTCCATTTAATAATGCGTTCATCTTCTCTTCCTTACTCTTGAAGTCAATATTTCTATTATATCAGAATTCAGGGAAAATAGAAACTTTACGGGGAGTAGCAAAATATAGTGGATTGAAACTAGAATACTACACTGTGGGTTTCTAAAACACTCGACTTTTTCACTCAATTTTTTCATGATCTAGCTCAATACCTCAATATAAAAAAGGTAAATTTAAGATTGGCAATACGAACGTTAAAAAGAATTCCATTTATCTTTTTAAAACCAAAACAACGATATCGTAAAACCTCTACACGAACAATAGATTGCGACACTAAAATATTCTCCCCTAGTTTTGCTTTACTAATAGTATATAGGAGGAGAGCCCTGAATCCTAGATCCTCTGTTATGATGTGGTTACAAACAGAGTTGAAAAAAATCTTAAAATCAGAAAAACGCATTATACCAGGCATTAAAAGCTTGATACAATGCATTTTATTATAAAAAGATCTACTGGATTTTTTATCAAAATAAACTTCCAGTAGTCTTTTCACTTTTTATTAATAAGTTCCTTCTTCACCTTGGCTAGTCAAGATAACAGGTCCATCTTTCGTAATGACAAATTGGTGTTCATACTGACAAGATAGGCCACCGTCAATAGTCTTATGCGCCCAACCAGTCTTCATATCTGTATCAATTTCCCAATCGCCTGTGTTGATCATTGGTTCAATGGTTAATACCATTCCTTCACGGAGACGAAGCCCACGACCTGCAATACCATAGTTGGGAACCATTGGTTCTTCGTGCATGGTTGGGCCAACACCATGACCAACCAAATCACGCACTACACCGTAACCACGACTTTCAGCGTATTCTTGAATGGCTGCACCAATATCACCGATACGATTTCCAACAACAGCTTGCTCAATCCCCTTATACATGGCTTCTTTAGTTACATCCATCAAGTTTTTCACTTCTTCGGACGGTGTACCAACAGCATAAGCCCAACATGAGTCTGCAAGACCACCAGAATAGCTCTGAGTGTATTTCTTCATTTGCTCAACATTGTTGAAATTTAATTTTGAGACATTCAGGTCAGATTTAGCAATAGGACCTCCCAAAACCATGTCAACCTTGAGCAAATCACCATCTTTCAAGATATAGTGACGAGGGAAAGCGTGAGCCACTTCATCATTAAGAGAGCAGCAGGTAGCATAAGGATAGTCCATCATGGCACCGTCAACCCCAATCTGAAGTGGAAGGAAATTTTCTTCCTTACAACGACGGCGAACGTATTCTTCAACTTCCCACATATCTACGCCAGGCTTAATCAAATCACGTAAGCCGATATGAATACTTGCGAGGAAATCACCGGCTTTATCCATAGCTTCAATTTCACGAGCTGATTTTAATGTTATCATTATTTCTCCTAGTTTCTAATTAATTTTAACGGTCACATTTGCTTTTGAAACAATCTGATGACCGTGATAAATATCGTAGTCAATAATAGCTGATCGTCTCGTATGATGGATAATACGTGCTTGAATGCGCAGTATATCATCTATCTGAACAGCCTGCAAAAAGTAGATTAGCATTTGCTCGATAATGAGATTGCGACCACTATTCACAACTAAATCTTGGGTCATGTGAGTCAGTATCTCCGCCAATACACCGTTAGCTAAAACACCGTTTTTCTCAAGCATAAAGGGTTCCACTGTAATGACGACTTCATCATGGTGATAAGAAAGTTTTTGACCAATCTGCTCAGAAAAAGTTGGTAGAGCCGAAACTTGGGAACGACTCATCTTTTCCATGACATCTCGTCGTGTCACAACTCCAAGCAAGGTTTGATTATTCCGAACAACCGGTACCATTTCAAAGTCTTCAGCAATCATCCGTTGACTCACATTGGCAATATTTGTCGATAATCCAACTAAAAATAGACTACGAGACATGACCTTATCAATTGTGGTACCTGGTGACTTATCTCCCGCATCTCTCATAGTAACAACCCCAACAACAACCTGATATTGATTGATAACAGGGAAACGACTGCTACGATTCTTACGAACTAAGTCCAAATAATCTTTAACGGTGTCGGTCTCTCTCAGAAAACCATACTCATGACTCGGACGATAAAGTTTCTCAACTGTCAGAATATCAGTCTTGATTTGGACATTTGATAAGGCCTTATTGATCATGGTCGCGACAGTGAAAGTATCATGCTTACTTCTCAGAACAGGAATCCCTTTTTGATTGGCCAGTTTAAGCACATCATCATGGACATGAAACCCACCTGTAACCAAAACAGCATTTTCATTTTCAAGTGCTAACAGTTGGATACGGGTTCGGTCTCCGACAATCAAGAGCCCCCCATCGTGAAGGTAAGACAAGATATTTTGTTCGGTCATGGCACCAATTGAAAACTTACTAAATTCTCTCTCTAAACCTTCTTGCCCAGCCAGAACCTCAGAAGAAGTCACTTCTGCAATTTCTGCAAAAGTTAATCTTTCGATAGCAACTTTCTGGGATTTAACACGAATTGTTCCACTTCTAGGACGGGTCTCCACAATTCCACGATTTTCAGCTTCTTTAATAGCCCGATAGGCTGTTCCATCACTAACTCCTAGATGGTTGGAAATGCTACGAACACTGACCCTTTTACCTACTGGTAATTCTTCCAAATAGCTTAGAATTTCCTGATGTTTACTCATTGAATTCTCCTTTTACATACCGAAATTCAAGATAATCCCGCATTTTTCTTGTGTAGCGATCACTTCCCTTAAACTGACGTAACAAACGAAATCCAGCCCTAAGAGCAACCTTTTGACTTGCTTCATTTTCAAGGTGGGTAATGATGGATAATTGTTTTAAGCCAAATTCCTCAAAAGAAAGTTGACAAATTTTTCTAACAACCTCTGTCATAAATCCTTGCGACCAAGCATCTTTTCTCAAAAAATAGCCAAGCTCAGCTTCTTTTTTGATTTCATCTAACTTTTCAAACTTAACAGAACCAATCATTTTTTCAGTTTTCTTGTCACAAATAGCCCATACTCCCAAAGGGGACTTCATAAAGTAATTGGCCAACGCATATTGACTCTCTTCCAGACTTGCCTGAGTCGGGAAAATAAATTGAAGATTTTCTGGATTCGAAGCTATCTCATGGAAGTCCTGACTATCACTAAAAAAGAAAGGACGCAAATACAAGCGATCCGTTTCAAAAAAAGAAAACATTGCTAATTTGGTCCAAATATTCATAAACACCTCTACGGCTTAATCCTCAACAAGTGTAATATCCGCTCCTAGATTACGTAATTTTTCGATAATATCAGAATAACCACGTAAGATAAACTCGATATTGGTAATTTCAGTTTGTCCCTCGGCCATCAAACCAGCAATAACCAAAGCTGCACCAGCTCTTAAGTCGGTCGCTTTAACACTGGCCCCGCGCAAATTACGTCCACCCGTGTACAAAATATGACCATTTGTTGTCGAAATATCCGCATCCATCTTTGCTAGTTCAAAAACATGATTTACACGTTTTTCGTAAATCGTATCGACAATTGTACCACGACCATTAGCTGTTAGTAAAAGAGGGGTAAGCGGTTGTTGCAAATCAGTTGCAAAGCCTGGGTAAGGAGCTGTCTTAATATTGATTGCTTTCAAATTAGACTGCTCTTCGACAAAAATGCTGTCTTCAGATACAGTCATTCTCACTCCCATTTCTTCCAGCTTAGCAATAAATCCTTCTAGGTGTTCGTAAAGAACATTATTTATACGAATTCCCTTGCCGACTGCAGCAGCTAAAGAAATATATGTTCCAGCTTCGATACGATCTGGAATCACCTGATGACGTGTCCCATGTAATCTTTCGACACCATCAATAATGATGATATTGGTTCCTGCCCCACGGATATGGGCACCCATATTATTCAAGAGGGTAGCTACATCAATAATCTCAGGCTCACGGGCTGCATTTTCAATAATAGTACGACCATTCGCTTTAACCGCAGCAATCATCGTATTAATCGTTGCACCGACACTAACCGTATCCATGTAAATACTTGCACCATGAAGTCCTGTATCTTTAGCAGATAACTTCATGTTATCTCCCTCGTAGCTAACAGTGGCACCCATAGCTTCAAACGCCTTAAGGTGTAAGTCAATCGGACGAGGACCAAGATCACATCCTCCCGGTAAACCAACTGTCGCTTCACCAAAACGGCCTAAGAGGCTCCCATAAAAATAGTAAGATGCACGAAGACTATTAATTTTCCCATAAGGCATTGGAATATTTTGAACACCTCTTGGATCAATCTCCAATACATCGTCATAACGCTTAATAGTAGCTCCCATCAATTCCATAATTTCGACAAGACTTGCTACATCCGAAATATCTGGAACGCAATCCAAAGTCACCACATCATCAGCCAAGATAATAGCCGGAATTAAGGCCACAACACTATTTTTAGCACCACTAATAGTGATTTCACCTTGCAGTGGTAATCCACCATTGATAACAATTTTTCTCATTCTAAGTTTTTAATACTCTTTCAAGATTTCTAATAAGGTCTTTAAAATAAATTATATCATAAATGCAACCTTTTTTCCATTCTTTTCAATTTTATTGGATAAATCAAAGTTGACGAGTTAGTAACTGAATTACTAATATTCAATGAAAATCAAAGANNGTCAGTCACATATATACGGCAAGGCGATGTTGACGTGGTTTGAAGAGATTTTCGAAGAGTATAATCTTTCTCGAATCGCTATTACCCCTTTTTTGTCCCCTGAAATCGAGTAGGAGCTAAGACTAACCCCCTTATCTAAGTATCGGAATACGGCTGTTCAACTAAACTTTAGAAAGAACTTCTCCCCCTTCTCTCAGTTCACAGAAGCGTTTTATACATAGCGTCCTATATTTCATGAACAAGACGTTTTCAGGCTAGCATCCTATCAGACAATCTATTTTAAAGATAACCGTGACTCAGGATCACCTCTATCTGTCGTTTTCTCTTTATAGTGATAGACCTCACGGGATAAGTCATACATCTTTCCTCGTGTATACAAGATATGAGGACATTAAAAGGTTACAGTGAAAATAGAAAATCTTAGTCCGAATTCAATTACTCTCGTGCTTTATGTATATAGGTTACGACTACCTTTTTGGACTTTAGAGTTTTGAGCTCCCTTATCCACTATATACGCCTTACTATCACGTTCCTGTTCGTAGAGCCACGATTTCGCTATCCCTTCCCCTGACGATTCTTATTTCCAGCGTCAGACTTAAAACGATCTATCCCCAGACCGTTTTAATCCGCTACCTCACGATAGTCAGGCTTGGGAATCGCTATTTGACTCGCCGAGAATTTTGA
Organism: Streptococcus sp. k-628; assembly: GCF_013277475.1. NCBI lineage: Bacteria > Bacillati > Bacillota > Bacilli > Lactobacillales > Streptococcaceae > Streptococcus > Streptococcus sp. k-628. The sequence goes on along the minus strand of NZ_VMMZ01000038.1, from coordinate 10,764 downwards.
CATCAGATATACTATAACAAAGTGAAATAAGAATCAAACAATTTAATTTTGAAATTCAAATCAATTGATAACAATATTTTAGAAGATATGCTGTGCTATTCCAGATTCAGTTTGCTATACATCCCGTCGTACCACAAAATCCCGTATCTGATGAGGCACGGGATTTTTTAGCTTCTTTACTGAGATGGATTGTCTTTTTTAGTTCGTGCCAATCTCAGAGCACGATTTGGATTGAGACGATTAAACAGTTCTTCCAATTTCTTTTCATTCCAAACGTCTGCGGCGGAAACAAAATTGCCGTCCGCATCTCGGAAAGATATCGGTTTATCTCCCATACCAGTCTCCTAGTCTACAAATTCAAACTCAAATTTACCAATGCGAACCAAGTCCCCATCCTTAGCACCACGCGCACGAAGGGCTTCATCAACCCCCATACCACGAAGTTGGCGGGCAAATTTCATGACTGATTCGTCACGATCAAAGTTGGTCATATTAAAGAGTTTCATGAGTTTTTCACCAGAAAGTACCCATGTCGCATCGTCATCACGGCTAATTTCAAAGGCTTTCTCTTCCTCGTCAAATCCATAGTAAGCTTCTTCTTCCATATCTGACTCGTCGTAGAGCAAGAATTCTGGTGTCTTGTCTAACAATTCAGCTGTCGCATCCAAGAGCGTTGCCAAACCTTGCTTGGTCAATCCAGAAATCGGGAAGATAGCTGGTAACTCTTCAAATTCATCGTAGTTTTCAGCCAATTTCTTCTTGAATTCTTCAAGACTTTCCTGACTCTCAGGCATGTCCATTTTGTTGGCTACGATAATCTGTGGACGCTCCATGAGACGAAGGTTATAAGACTCTAACTCCTTATTGATAGCTAAGTAGTCCTCATAAGGATCACGGCCTTCACTAGCTGACATATCAATAATATGAAGGATGACACGTGTACGCTCAATGTGACGGAGGAACTGGGTTCCCAAACCAACACCTTGACTAGCCCCTTCAATCAAACCTGGCAAGTCGGCTACTGCAAAGGATTCACCTGATTGGGTACGAACCATTCCTAGATTTGGCACAATTGTCGTAAAGTGGTAGGCTCCAATTTTAGGTTTAGCAGATGTGATAACACTTAAAAGTGTTGATTTCCCTACAGATGGGAAACCAACCAAACCGACATCCGCAAGGATTTTTAGTTCTAATTGTAACTCACGTTCCTGACCTGGTTCTCCATTTTCAGAGATTTCCGGTGCAGGATTTTTTGGTGTCGCAAAGCGGATATTTCCACGACCACCACGACCACCGTGGGCTACAATAAATTCTTGCCCGTGTTCAATCAAATCTGTCAAGACCTTGCCTGTCTCAGCATCACGCACAGTCGTACCTTGTGGCACTCGAACTCTAAGGTCCTCAGCTCCACGACCATGCATCCCTTTGGTCATTCCTTTTTCACCAGAATCAGCCTTGAAATGGCGATTATAGCGGAAATCCATCAAGGTACGTAGTCCTTCGTCTACAACGAAGACGACATTCCCTCCACGACCACCGTCACCACCCCAAGGACCGCCATTAGGGACATATTTTTCACGGCGAAAGGCAACCATGCCATCACCACCATTACCAGCCTTGACCTTAATCTTGGCTGTATCTAAAAACATACTCATTTTTTCTTCTCACTTTAAAAAAGGGCTGGGAAATCCCAGTCACTAAATTTTCTTGAATCTATTTTATAGATTACTGAGGGCACCAATTGCAGTTGCAAAAATCCCCAAAATACTTGCTACTAACATGATAAGTACGATAAGCAAGGTTAATTTCTCAAACATAGTTTTTTTACGTTTTCCATTATCTCCAAATGCCATTTTTCTCTCCTTCGTTATATTCTATTTTCTATTATCTTAGCATGAATTGAGCTAGTTTTCAATAGTCGCTTGCTACTGGTGCAATAATCCATAAAATGATATAGGCTATAATTCCTGCTCCGTAACCAAAAGCAAGAACACCCCATATTACACGAACAATAGTAGGATCTATATCAAAATAATAAGCCACACCGGCACAAACACCAGCAATCTTTTTATCACGACCGCTTCTCATTAATTGTTTTTTCATACTGTTCCTCTTTCTATTCTTCATGGTCTTTCCAATAATCTCTGATGCTGATTAACTGTGTTTTTGAAGCCTTCAGCATGCGTCTAGAGCCTTTTACCGGTACAGCGACCACCTTTTGCGGTAAATACAAAACTGTCTTAAAGATACGCTGGCTGACCGTATCATCTTTAGCCAAATCTTTCTGGAAGTTATTTGAAATGATGGCATCCAGATAAAACTCATGCACCCGTTTCCCAAAGTTCTCAGCCGAAATCTCGTACAATTTCTCTGATAAGGTATGCTCATTCATGTCTGGTGTTGCAATCAGGGCTTCCAAAATAGCACCAGCCAAATCATGTTCTCCATAGTACAAGGTTCCAAACATCTTGTCATTGATGAGATTGTCCAGATAAGGATTTCCATGAGCAATGACAGGCGTCCCACTAGCTAAGCTTTCCAAGTAGGTCAAGCCTTGGGTTTCACTTGTCGATGCCGAGATGAAGAAATCTGCCGCCTTATAATAAAGAGCCGTCTCACTAGGAGCAATCATGCCTGTAAAGATGACGGAGTCTTGAATCTCTAGTTTCTGAGCTTGATCTTTGAGGTCATCCAGATAAGGACCATCCCCAGCTACCACCAGTTTAACCTTGTCTTCCTCTTTCAGAACATCTGCAAAAGCTGCTAAAACTGCTTGAATATTTTTTTCATAGGAAATTCTGGAGAGACTAAGCAACATCTGTTCATCATCTTGAATCCCTAATTTACTACGCAGTTCTTTTAGATTTTCTTGCTTGATTTCTGGACGTTCAAACTTGGCTAATTCAATCCCAGTTGGAATGACACGTTTTTCAACCTTAACCTTATAGTCAGATAGCAAGTCTCGGACAATCTCACTCGGGCAAATCACCCCATCCACATCATGCAAAAAACCTCTAACCAGATACTTGACCATACTAGGACGAATCAACATCCCCTTCGCAATATAATGCACGTAGTCTTCGTATTGGGTGTGATAGGTATGGATGACTGGAATCTTCAATTCACGCGCAATCCAAATTCCCAACAAGCCAAGAGAAAATTCTGTCTGAGTATGGATAATATCCAGTTGATATTGTTTAGCAATTTCAAGCGCCTTGCTGAATCCTCGATAGGCAAAGCGACGATCCTTAAAAGCAAAGAAGGGAACACTTGGAATGCGGATAATTTGCCAATCTTCATAACGATTGACATCCTTATCTGTCGTCGTAAAGATAAAAACAGCATGTCCCTGCTTTTCAAGTTCTGTTTTCAAGGTTCGAATACTGGTCGCAACACCTGAAACCTGAGGAAAATAGGTATCTGTAAATAAACCAATTCGCATAGATTACCTCACTTTTTACTTTCTCCCTAAAGCGGCTTGTTTCTCATAAAAGTCCAACCAGATTTGTAACAGATGCTCTTCTGAATACTCTCTAGAAATATTCTTAGCTTTTTCTTTGAGATCTTTTAAAGCAACAGGATTTACTTGATATTCCAAAATAGCTTCTTTCATCTCTTCTCTATCTGCTGTCGCCCGATAATTTCCCTCTAAAATTACCTTATAGAGATCCAAATCACGCAACATAATAGGAGCTTCACAACTAGCAGCCTCTAAAATAGTCATAGGGAAGAGCTCATTGTAACTAGGCAACAAGAAAAGGTCCGCTAGGGCATACAATTCGCGCATCCGCTCTGGCGATACAATACCTGGAAAAATCAAATTTTTAGGGGGATTTTCCATCATTTTCTTGTAGCGTTCATAACCATCTGTTATGCCCCCAAAAGAGAAACCACCCGCCCAGATAAAGGTAATCTGAGGTAATTCCTCAGCCAGACGGATAAAGTCATCAATCCCTTTACGTTTCTGAACTTGCCCAGCACCTACTACGATAAACTGATTGTCACTAAGACCTAGCTCTGTTCGCAATCTGACTACCTCTTCTTGTGGAAGTGGATGCCATTTTTCCTTGTTGACAAAGTTAGGGATATAGGTCACTTTCTCACGTGGAATACCAGCTGTCACCAAATCCTCAATAAACATCGGGTTGACCACAACCAAGTGCTCCATCCGGTTGTAAAAAGAAAATACATAGCGTTTCACAATTCCCTTTAAGAAAAATGGAATCTTCAAACTCCCCTCAAGCGTAGCTGGCAAGAAATGTACATAGCCAATTTTCCTCCCTGAGCGCTTCTTTTGGAATGTTGATAAATAATAGGGGAAATCAATTGTATGAAAGTGAGTCACATCGGCCTCGATTGGAAGATTTTCTGTAACAATCAATTGGTCCTTGGCATCACGATGAAGAAGACGAACTAATTCACGGTAGGCACCTGAAACTCCTTGTCCTGCTACTTTCTCACTTGAACTCAACATATTGATGCGTAATTTCTTTTTTTCCATAACTACTATTATATCATTTTCTTTGAATAAAATCAGCAAAAGAAAGGAGAGACTAGAGGAAAAGAGGGGGAAATTTCCTCGCTCTTCCAATAATCTCTCACATGCTTTTATATGTTTACTTAATGCCTAGGGCAATGCGTGCATAGCGACTCATTTTTTCAACAGTCCAGGCTGGATACCAAACTAATTTGACCTCAGTATCCGTTACTTCTGGAACCTCTGTCATGGCATCATAAATCTGGTCTGTCAAAAGGTCTGCCAAGGGACAACCCATAGTTGTCAAAGTCATATCAATCTCTGTTTGTCCTGTGTCTCCGTCAAAACGAATCTCATAGATCAAACCAAGATTGACAATATCGATTCCCAACTCAGGGTCGATGACTTCTTCTAAGGCTGTTAAAATCCGTGTTTTGATGTTTTCAATTTGCTCTTCTGTATAAGCCATATTCATCCTCACTCTTAATCTTCAATAAAATCACGAAGCGGTTTGCTACGACTTGGTTGGCGTAGTTTTCTCAAAGCTTTAGCTTCAATCTGACGGATACGCTCGCGAGTCACGTTAAAGACTTTACCCACATCTTCAAGGGTACGCATTTTACCATCATCTAGCCCAAAACGCAGACGCAAAACATTTTCTTCACGGTCTGTAAGAGTATCCAAGACCTCATCCAACTGCTCACGTAAGACGATACGAGTTGTATAGTCCACTGGATTTTCAATCACTTCATCTTCGATAAAGTCCCCAAGGTGGCTATCATCCTCTTCACCGATAGGAGTTTCAAGGGATACCGGTTCTTGGGCAATCTTCAAGATTTCACGAACCTTGTCAGGGGTCATATCCATACGTTCAGCGATTTGTTCTGGTGTTGGGTCTTGTCCCAATTCTTGAAGAAGATTACGCTGTTCACGAACCAATTTATTGATGGTTTCAACCATGTGGACTGGGATACGGATGGTACGAGCTTGATCCGCAATGGCACGAGTGATAGCTTGACGAATCCACCAAGTTGCGTAAGTTGAAAACTTGAATCCTTTAGAATAGTCAAACTTGTCAACCGCCTTCATCAAGCCCATGTTCCCTTCTTGAATCAAGTCAAGGAACTGCATACCACGACCGACATAACGCTTAGCAATAGAAACAACCAAACGAAGGTTGGCTTCCGCAAGACGTTGTTTGGCTTCAATATCACCAGCTTCAACAGCTAGTGCCAATTCTTTTTCCTCTTCATTGGTCAAGAGAGGAACGACCCCGATTTCTTTCAAGTACATACGAACAGGGTCATTGACCTTAGCCGAAGTTGAACCAATCAAGTCCTCATCGCTGAGTTCTGGCTCTTCTTCAGTGCTAAGAACACGCGCACTTGGATTTCCTTCGTTATCTGTGATAGAAATTCCTGCATCTTGAATCCGTTGCAAGAGATCTTCAATCCCATCAGCGTCCAAGGTAAAAGGAACGACAAGACTAGCATTGATTTCATCATCTGTTGCTGTCCCTTTTTGCTTATGATTACGGATAAATTCTGCTACTTGTACGTCAAATGTTGTTACTTCTTTTTGTTTTGTTGCCATTATTACTCCATTCTTCTCTTTTGGGAAATTAAACGTTCCAATTCTTCTAGGGCTGTGTCGGTATCTCCTACATGGCTAGCTTCCTGCACCTTCTTTTTGATTCTCATATTGTCCTGATTCAAGAGAGCCTTGTTTCGAGTCATTTCTACTTCACTAAGTTCCTGCGGTGACATCTCAGCAGGCAAATCCTGAGCTAAAACTTGATACCAAGCTCTTTCAACTTCCTCTGTCTGTTCTGCTAAAACTTCTGGAGGAAGATTGCCATACTGACCAAGCAAGTCATATAAGACCTGAAATTCAGGTGTATCAAATGCAAAGTCTTCTCGCAAGCGGTAATCGTTCAAAACAAGAGGGGATTCCATCATCCGATAAAGTAGATGAGCTTCTGCCCTCATAATAGCCGATAACTGCTTGGTAACAGGCATAGTGATTTGCGTCGGTCTGGAAATTCCTTCCATACGATTCTGCCTTTGTGCCTGACGACTTTCATTAACAATCTGCTCAATCTGGGCATAATCAAAAGACGACAGACTGTCAGCTAAAATATGAATATAACTGTTTTGAGCAGTGATAGACTTTTCTTGAACAATTAAGGGAGCTATTTTTTCAATAAACTCAATCTGAGCCTGCAGATTTTCACTATTTTCAGGCTTGTACTGGTGAATGTAGAACTCAATCGGACTAATACGAGTTTTCGTTAATAGATAGGCCAAGTCTTCTGGACCATTTTTTTGTAGATATTCATCTGGATCCAAGTTATCAGGCATGCTGACAATTTGCACAGGTATCTCACCAATTTCGTCCAGCGCTTTCAAAGTCGCGACTTGCCCAGCCTTATCGCCATCGTAAACAAGAACCAACTTCTTAGTTAGCCTTTTCAGATGCTCAACATGCTCACGACTCAAGGCTGTTCCCATAGACGCTACAGCATTTTCGATTCCAGCCCGATAGGCTGCGATGACATCCATGAACCCTTCCATCAGGTAAATCTCACTGGCTTTACCAGAAGATTTTTTTGCCCTATCCATATGATATAATTCGTAACTTTTGTTAAAAATTGCAGTCGATCGGCTATTTTTATACTTAGAAGTTTGTGAATCCGTTTTCTGCCAGATACGACCTGAGAAGGCAATGACCTTTCCTTGGTCATTGGTCAGGGGAAACATAATGCGATTATGAAAGGTGTCTACAAATTGATTGGCATCCGAGAGATAAAACAGTCCTGAATCTAGGAAATCCTCTTCACGATACTGACCAGACAAACGTTGATAGAGATAGTTGCGTTCTGGAGGTGCTAAACCAATCCGAAAATGTTTGAGCACTTCATCTGTCAAACCACGCTGATAAAGGTAGTTTCTGGCCTCTTCCCCCATAGTCGTTGTCATGAGAATAGCATGATAAAATTTAGCCGCATCTTCGTGCATATCATAAAGAGCTTGGTGAGGAGAAACTGGCTTTTGTTCACTATAAAGCGGTTTTTCCACCTCTATCCCAACACGCTGACCTAAGATTTGGACAGCCTCCATAAAGGGAACCCCTTGGTACTCCTCGATGAATTTAAAGACATCACCCGAGCGGCCACAACCAAAACAGTGGTAAAACTGCTTGTCCTCTACAACGTTGAAAGAAGGTGTTTTTTCACCATGAAAAGGACAGAGCCCTAGATAGTTCCGTCCTGCCTTTTGTAAAGAAATCACATCTCCTATGACTTCCACAATGTTGGCATTGTTTTTGATTTCTTCAATGACTTGTTTGTCAACCATACACAATACCTCCATGTTATCATAGTTTACTTTATATAGTATACTTTATTTCAGAAAAAAAGTAAACCATTTCACTCATTTTCCTTACTTTATTCAAAGAGCTGATAATAATCAGAGATTTTCATTTTTGCTTTTTCTTCTTGGTTCAAATCTTGGATAATTCGTCCTTCTTTCATGACAATTAAGCGATTGCCATATTTGAGAGCATCTTCCATATGGTGGGTAATCATAAGCGCTGTCAACTGATCTTTCTTGACAAATTCATCTGTCAATTCCATCAAAGCCACACTGGTCTTTGGATCAAGGGCTGCAGTATGCTCGTCTAACAAGAGTAATTCAGGACGCTTCAAGGTTGCCATCAAGAGACTCAAGGCTTGTCTTTGACCACCTGATAAAAACTCAATCGGTGTATTCAAATGTTTCTCAAGACCGTTTCCCACTTTTTCAATGGTGGCCTGAAACTCATCCTTATAGCTAGCCAAACGTCTTGGAAAGAGTCCTCGCTTTTCACCACGAAACTTAGCAATCAAAAGATTTTCAGCCACCGTCATACGAGGAGCTGTCCCCATCTTTGGATCTTGGAAAACACGAGACAGATACTTAGCACGCTTCTCTGGTGAAAACTTGGTAACATCTTCACCCAAAATACGGATGGTTCCACTGGTTAAGGACAAGGTTCCTGCAATAGTGTTAAAAAGAGTTGATTTTCCAGCACCATTTCCACCTAAAATCGTGATGAAATCCTGTTCAAAAATTTCTAAGGAAACATCATTTAAAATAATCTTTTCTTCATCAAAGCCATTTTTAACGATTTTGGTTGCATTTTTTAATTCTACAATTGCTGTCATTTGCTTAACTTGGCTCCTTTCAAGATGGTTTGCTTAAATGTTGGAATCATGAGGCAGACTGCTAAAATCACGGCGCTGTACAAACGAAGGTAACTTGTATTAAAGCCAAGTGCGATAACTGCCCACACTAAGAATTGATAAGCAATAGAACCGACAACGATGGTAACCAGACGTTCTGCCAAGCTCAAACTCTTAAAGATAACTTCTCCAATAATCAAACTTGCAAGCCCCACAACGATGACACCAATTCCTCGAGATACATCAGCATAACCTTCTTGCTGGGCAATGAGGGCACCTGCAAGGGCAATCACACCATTTGATAAGACCAAGCCCATCAGCTCCATGCGCCCAGTATGAATCCCGAAACTTCTAGCCATATCAGGATTGTCACCTGTAGCAATATAGGCTTGTCCGAGTTTGGTGTCCAAGAAAAAGAGCATGAGAGCAATGACAAGACTCACAAAGATAAGACCTGTCAAAAGTTGATTCAAGTCTGAATCAAAAGGCAAGGCATCCTGAATTTGCTTGGTTCCAAGCAAGCCTAAATTTGCACGTCCCATAATCAAGAGCATGATAGAGTGACAGGAAGTCATCACCAAAATCCCTGAGAGCAAGGTTGGAATCTTCCCTTTTGTATAAAGAAGTCCTGCTACCATTCCAGCTAAACAACCTGCTCCTACAGCAAGCAGTGTCGCTAAAAAAGGGTTCACGCCTTTGGTTATCAGAGTGACAGCAACAGCTCCCCCAAGAGGGAAGGAACCTTCTGTCGTCATATCTGGAAAGTTCAAAATCCTAAATGTCATAAAGATTCCCAGACCTAGAATAGCCCAGACAAATCCTTGAGAAATAATGGAAACAATCATATTTTATTTAATCCTTTCTATATTCATCTTTTTAAAAAATGGGAAGAGTCTCCTCCTCCCTACCTTATTTATTCGATGACTTGTCCTGCTTCTTTTAGAACAGATTCAGGAATCGTAATACCTAGCTCTTGTGCCAATTTTTTGTTAATTACTGACTTGCCAGTTGAAAATACATTGACTGGAGTATCCGCTGGTTTTGCACCTTTCAAGACTTGCGCAATCATTTTTCCAGTTGCCACACCAAGGTCATGTTGGTCAACTACAACGGATGCCAAACCACCTACTTCTACCATAGCTGTCGCACTTGGATAAATTGGTTTCTTAGAACTTTGATTGCTAGAGACAACCGTTGGAAATCCTGATGCAATGGTGTTATCAATTGGAACCCAAATAGCATCTACCTTGCTAGTCATAACAGTGACAGTTGAGGCAATTTCATTTGTTGAAGGAACTGCAAATGTTTCTACTGTCAAACCTGCTTTTTCAGCATAAGCCTTAAATTCTTCGACCTGTGTTTTTGAATTGTCTTCGCTACTTGAATAAAGAGCTCCGATTGTTTTCACATTTGGTGTTAGAGTCTTGATGAGTTCAACTTGTTGTTGAGCTGGATTGTGGTCAGATACCCCTGTAATGTTGCCACCTGGTTTTTTCAAATCTTTGACCAAGTTAGCACCAATTGGGTCTGTAATAGCGGCCATGATAACCGGTAAGTCTTTTGTTGCACTAGCTAAACCTTGGGCTGCTGGTGTTGCAATACCAACCACAAGGTCATTCCCATTTGCAACCAATTGTTTACTCATTGTCGCAACCTTACTTTGGTCACCTTCTGAGTTCATAAAATCGATTTTAACTTGATCATCTTTATACCCTTCCTCTGCAAGTCCATCTTGAATCCCTTTATAAATCAAATCAAGGGATGGATGGCTCACAAATTGAAGCACACCAATCTTGGTTATTTTCTTCTCATCCTTATTATTCTGAGCTTCTGATTTATTCATTGAAGAGTAAATCAAGCTTCCTGCTACTAAGACTGCTAATGCAACGACAATTCCAATTAAACGTTTATTTTTCATTCTGTTTCTCCTTTTTATTCCTTTAAAACACTTCACTTATCTAATACTCTTCGAAAATCTCTTCAAACCACGTTAGCGTCGCCTTACCGTAGCTATGGTTACTGACCTCGTCAGTTCTATCCACAACCTCAAAGCAGTGCTTTGAGC